>DATNPC010000947.1:0-7384 GCA_036703375.1 Allocoleopsis sp. | reverse complement strand
CTTTAGGCAAAGGAGATGCGGGCAGCATTACGATTAATGGGGGTCGTGTAGAGATTATTGGTGATGAGGGTAGGAGTCAATTTAACAGTCAAATTCAGATTTCGGTTGGGATTGCATCTGGTGTAACCAACCCTGAGGCTACGGCGAACGGAGGTTCGTTGAATCTCAATGTTGGACAATTAATTCTTAGCAATGGCGGAACACTCAATCTGCAAGCGTTGGGAACAGGACAGGCGGGTAACATCAACGTAGTCGCAGATGCGATCGCTCTTGACAACCAAAGCAGCATCAATGCCTCTACTGCTTCTGGTAAAGAAGGAAATATTAACCTCCAAGCACGCGACATTCTATTACGTCATGGCAGCTCGATCAGCACAAATGCTGCTAATACCACTGGTGGCAACATCACGATTAACACCGATACCTTAGTCGCAGTACCTAAAGAAAATAGCGATATCACTGCCAATGCTCAAAAAGGTTTTGGGGGTCGAATCCGCATTACGGCTCAAGGTATTTTCGGGACTCAGTATCGAGATAGACTTACCCCATTAAGTGACATTACTGCTACCTCTGACTTAGGCCCTGAGTTTAATGGCACGGTACAAATTGATATTCGAGGAATTGACCCCAATCGTGGATTAGCCGAGTTACCCGCAACTCTCGCTGATTCTAGCAATCAAATTGCCCAAACTTGCTCGTCTCACGCCAGAAATAACAGCTTTGTTGTTACTGGACGAGGAGGATTGCCACCGACTCCGAGTGAGGCGTTGAATCCCACTCCAGGTTGGATTGATTGGCGAGTATACGGAAGTCGGGGCAGTACTCCTGTGCCTGCCCTTGGAGATGAACAGACAAGGGAGAAAGAAGAAATTACTAGTCACCAATCCCCAATCCCCAATCCAAAATTCAAACTCCAAAATCCCCTAGTTGAGGCTACAGGTTGGGTAAGGGATGCAGATGGGACGGTGCGACTGGTTGCTAATCCTTCTGCTGAAGTTTCTTTTAATAGCAATTACCCACAGAATTGTCAGGCAAATCAGTCTAGCCGCCAATGAAATTATTTAGCCGATACTTATGTAGAATACTTTTTAGCAACCTATTGCTGGTTTTCATTGTTTTTTCGGTGTTAGGGTTTCTGATGGCTTTGAGTGTTCATGCTGCAACCCGTGAGCCTTCATCATTTGATGCCCGCAGAATGAATTCTGGGGCTATACAAACAAAACCCGCCTGCGCGGGTTTCAATCCGTTAGTCCGCGTAGGCGGACTTAGTTTGTGTAGCGGCGAATTCCATTCGCCACAGATTATTGCGGCACAACCCGATACTCAACTTCAAAACGGACAAGCGTTCTACCAAGCAGGGCAATTCTTAGAAGCAGCAAATGTGTGGAAAGCTGCCGCCTCTAGCTTTCAGTCTCAGGGAGATATCCTGAATCAGGCATTGGTATTGAGTTATCTTTCCCTAACGTATCAGCAACTGGGACAGCTACAGCAAGCCGAAGCAACAATGAATCAGGCAGTGGCTTTGATAACGAATCAAACATTACCGCAATCGGAATTTATCCTTGCCCCAATTCTTAATAACCAGGGACAACTCCAATTTGGTCAGGGAAAGCCAGAAGCTGCTTTGGAAACGTGGAAAAAATCGGAAACCCTATACAGAGAATTAGGAGATTCCACGGGTGAAATTGGCACCCAACTCAACCAAGCCAGAGCCTTGCAAGCTCTAGGATTTTACCTTCGCGCTAGAAGTACTTTAGAACAGGTGGAAGCATCCCTCAAGAGCCAACCTGCCTCCCAGCTTAAAGTTGCCGGACTGCTCAATTTGGGTAACGTCCTGCGCGTCGCTGGAGATTTCGATGCCTCCAAAAAAATCTTAGAGCAGGGTCTAGCAGCAGCACAACAACTACAATCTGTTTCAGATATTCAGGTTGCTTTGTTCAGTTTAGCTAATCTTGCCGAAGCTCAAGAGCAACTCCAAACCGCACTTAAATACTATCAACAAGCAGGCACAGAAAATAGCCCAGCCAGACTGCAATCCCAAATCCATCAACTCAAGCTTTTGATTACACTTAATCGCCTTTCAGATGCCCAAAATTTGCTACCACTGATTCAATCTCAACTGACGAACAGCACTCCCAGTCAAACTACAATTTACGCTCAAATTGAGTTAGCCGACACTTTAGTGAAACTCAATCCGAAGGAAGTCACTACGGTGTCTCAACTGCTGGCTATTGCCCGAAAGCAGGCAAAAATCTTAGGTAATCCCCGTGCCGAATCCTATGCCTTGGGACGATTGGGACAACTCTACTCAAAAACGCAGCAATGGGAAGATGCCAAGCGCCTAACCCAAGAAGCATTAAGCTTGACACAAGCGATTCGCGCTTCGGAAATTGCGTATCAGTGGCAGTGGCAAATGGGGCAACTGCTGGTTAAGACAGGCGATAGAGCAGGAGCGATCGCATCTTACACCGAAGCTGTGAATACCCTGCAATCCTTACGGCAAGATTTGGTTGCCATTAACCAAGACGTGCAGTTTTCCTTTCGGGAAAAGGTCGAACCCGTTTACCGGGAACTTGTGGACTTACTTTTGCAACCCCCCCAATCCCCCCCTTACCAAGGGGGGGCAGGGGGGGTTAGCCTCCAAGGAGGGGCAGTTAGTCAGGCAAATCTGCAACAAGCACGGTCAACTATTGAAGCACTCCAACTTGCTGAACTCGCCAATTTCTTTCGGGAAGCCTGTTTAGACACTCAGCCCCAACCCATCGATCGCATCGATCCAACGGCGGCTGTGATTTATCCAATTATCCTGCGCGATCGCTTGGAGGTCATCCTTTCCCTACCTAGTCAACCACTGCGTAATTACACCACGAATCTGTCTCAGGAACAAGTGGACGAGACGATCGACCGAATGCGCCAATCCTTCAGACGCACGTCCTTTGCTCAAGAACGATTATCCGTCGCTCAAGCTATCTATAGTTGGTTGGTGCAACCCGCCGCCGAGGATTTAACTCGCCAGTCGATTAAAACACTCGTGTTTGTTCTGGATGGTTCGTTGCGGAATCTACCAATGGCTGCTTTGCACGATGGGAAACAGTATTTGATCGAACACTATCGAATTGCGATCGCTCCCAGCTTACAGCTATTAAATTCACAACCCCTTGCCCGTACTCAACGGAAAGTCCTGCTTGCTGGACTGAGCGAAGGAAACCAGGAATTTTCTCCTTTACCAGGAGTTAAGGAGGAAGTAAATGACGTCAGCACTACCGTCCCAGCAACCATTCTGCTGGATCGACAATTCACCACTCAAGCCCTAAAAACCCAGGTCAAAACGCGACCATTCTCCATCGTCCACCTGGCAACTCACGGACAGTTTAGCTCCAAACCAGAGGAAACATTTATCCTCACTTGGGACGGACGGCTTGATGTTAAACAATTGAATACCTTGTTAGGCAACCGAGAATTAGCTGAATCGCCACCTTTGGAACTTCTGGTATTCAGTGCCTGTCAGACAGCGAAAGGGGATAAACGGGCAGCACTAGGACTCGCTGGGGTAGCAGTGCGATCGGGTGCTCGCAGCACTCTTGCCACCCTTTGGACAGTCAACGATGAATCGACGGCAAAGTTTATGGAACAGTTTTACAAACAACTGTTTACTCCAAACATCACCAGGGCTGAAGCTGTAAGGCAAGCTCAACTCTATTTACTAAAAACACCTGAATCAACACATCCTTACTTCTGGGCACCCTTTATTCTGGTTGGCAATTGGCTCTAATCACCTCAAATAGGTTGGTACCTAGTATTTTCTCTCCAAAGAGTTTTCAAGAACCTACCGTATCTACTAGGGAACAAAGGAAAAACCACTCAAAATATCTCACATTTATCTCATGAAGCATTAGTAAATCTTCATATCACTTTAACTGACTGATAGGAGGGATTGGATAAGTATGAGTATTATGATAAACATCGCGAGCGGCTACTCAAATTTATGACCTCTATCCCTAGACTGATATTTGTCTTTTTATCATTATCCGTAATACTGGCACCTCAAGTGACCACTAAGGTTTGGGCACAGTCTGATACTAGAGCCATCTTTGAACCGCCTCCAGGCAGGGATGCCCCCCGTGGTGGTACTGCGGGAGGTGGCTCGCGTCCAGCGGGAGGAGCTTGCTCGTCTACTCTATCGGCAAAATCTAGCTCCTTGGCGGCTTTGGTTCCTGGTCGTAATCTGGGGTTAACTCAGGCAGAACACCCGAATTTCTTAGTTTATATACCGCAGACAACTGCCCAGGCAGCGGAATTCAGCTTGTTTGACGAGCAGATGAACGGTATTTACCAAATGAGTGTCCCTGTGTCTAAAACGGGATTGGTTAGCATTCGCTTACCGGATACTGCACCGCCGCTAGTGAAGGATAAGCCATACTACTGGACAGTTGCTCTGGTTTGCAATCCGAGCGATCGCACTGAAGACTGGGTAGTGGGCGGTTGGATCGAAAGCGTCGAACCGAGTTCCAGCTTAAAGCAACAGTTAGCGAATGTTACAGCAGTAGAAAGGGTGTCTCTCTATGCTAAGCACGGATTTTGGTACGAGGCGCTGAATACATTAGTGGAACTTCAACGCACCCAACCTAATAATCCAGCAGTAGTTACTGCTTGGGCGCAATTAATGAAATCAGTGGGGCTGGATGCGATCGGCTTTGCTGTGCCCAATGCGATCGCTATCCAACCAACGCAATAGCCGTATTCGCCCCTGGATGTAGCCCTCTAGCCAGAGACAAACAATCGATGAGGACAAAGCTGAAATCGCAATTTCTCCAGGGGCGCGGTATCGGGACGATTGTGATCGCTGTGACAGGAGCTGTTTTAGCACTGCAATGGTCTGGAGCTTTGCAATTGCTAGAATCAGCCGTTTTAGATCAATGGTTTCGCCTACGTCCGTTGGAGTCTGGTGCATCCCGTGTCGTCATTGTCACCATTGACGAGACAGATATCTCGCGCTTGAAACGCTGGCCTATGTCAGATGCCACTCTAGCCAAACTACTGGAAAAGCTCAAGCAGCAGCAACCCAATGCGATCGGACTAGACCTCTATCGCAATTTTCCAGTAGAGCCGGGACATCAGGAATTACTTAAAGTATTTGCCTCTACGCAGAACCTAATTGGCATTAAAAAAGCACTGAGCAGTGCTAGCGGACTGGCTGTTGACCCACCCCCCCTTCTCCAGGAGCGCGATCGAGTTGCCGCCAGCGACTTAGTGGTAGATATTGATGGCAAAGTTCGTCGCCACCTGTTGTCTTTGCGCGACCATCAGGGCAAAACCAGCATGACTCTGGGTACTAAGCTAGCCTTAGCCTATTTAGAAGCTAAAAATATTAGACCCCAAAGCGCTGGCAAGGAGGGAACTCTCACGCTGGGGAAAGCTAAATTTCGACCACTCCAAGAGAACGAAGGCGGTTACGTCCGTGCCGATGTAGGCGGCTATCAAATCCTGGCTAACTTTCACAAAACATGCGGGGGAGTCCCCAAAATTTCTATCACAGACGTTCTCGAAGATAGGATTCCTGCCAATCTGATTCGAGGGCGAATCGTGCTGATTGGCTCTGTTGCTGCAAGTCTGGGTGATAAGTTCTACACCCCTTACACGACCAACCCTCGCACCATCTGGTCGGGTATCGAGCTGCACGCCGACCTCGCGAGTCAGATTGTAAGTGCTGCCTTGGATGGCAGACAACTCCTCAGGGGTATACCAGCACCGATAGGGTGGTTGTGGATTTTCCTTTGGTCGAGTGTAGGGGGGATGTTGGGATGGAGAGTTCGTTCTCCCTGTTTGCTAGTTGTTGTCATCCTGGCGGCTGGTGGTAGTCTCATGGGAAGCGCCTACCTATTCTTTCTTGGGGGTTGGTGGGTGGTTGTTGCCTCGCCCTCCTTAGCTCTTGTCAGTGCGGGGTTGGTAAGCCGTGGTTTCCTTCTCTGGAGGGAACTGCAACTCTCCCATCAGGCATTAGAACACTATGCCCAAACCCTGGAGGTGAAAGTCCAAGAGCGCACTCAGGAACTGGTGGAAAAAGAAGTCTTTTTACGCAGCATTTACGATGGGGTGGCGGAGTCAATTTTTGTCGTAGACGTTTTAGAAAATGGCGAATTTCAGTATGTGGGATTGAATCCTGCCCATGAGAAATTAACAGGCATTCCGTCAACCGAATTACAGGGCAAAATGCCTGCTCAAGTGCTTCCTCCTGATACCGCATTAGCCGTACAGCAACGCTATCGGGATTGTGTTGCAGCTGGAGAAGCGATTAGTTACGAGGAATGTTTGCCGTTCCAGGGACAACAGATTTGGTGGTTTACTCATCTAACTCCATTGCGGGACAAGCAAGAGCGTATCTATCGCATCATTGGCAGCAGCATTAATATTACAGAGCGCAAGCAGGCAGAAGCCGCACTACAGCAAGCCGAGGAGAAATATCGCAGCATCTTTGAGAACGCTGATGAAGGTCTGTACCAGACGACACCTGATGGACGATATCTGAGCGCTAATCCAGCGCTGGCGAGAATTTACGGCTACTCCTCACCTGAAGAACTGATTGCTTGTTTGAAGAATATCAATCAGCAACTTTACGTTGACAAAGCTCATCGGACAAAATTTGTAACTCTCATTCAAGCCCAAGATCGGGTGTCGAATTTTAAGTCTCAGGTCTATCGGAAGGATGGTAGTATCATTTGGATTTTAGAGAATGCCCGCCTTGTACGTGATGCCAAAGGGGAGCCGCTCTACTACGAAGGTAGCGTTGTGGATATTACGATGCGAATGGTTTGGGAAGAAGCCCTCCATTATCAACAGCAATGCACTGAAGATTTGCTACATAACATTTTGCCCGATCCAATTGCTCAGCGGCTGAAACTACAAGAAAGCCTTATCGCCGATAGCTTTGACGAAGTCACAGTTTTGTTTGCTGACTTGGTTAACTTTACAGAACTTTCTGCTCAGATTCCTGCCACAAAACTAGTGGATTTGCTTAACAAGATCTTTTCAGTATTCGATCGCTTGACCCAGAAGCACGGTTTAGAGAAGATCAAGACGATTGGAGATGCCTACATGGTAGTAGGTGGTCTTCCACAACCTCGACCCGACCATGCCGAGGCAGTTGCCGAGATGGCACTGGACATGCAACAGGAAATCAATCGCTTCAAACGCAACGATGGCAAATCCTTCGAGCTTCGTATCGGCATCAACACAGGATCTGTAGTGGCAGGAGTGATTGGCACGAAAAAGTTTGCCTATGATTTGTGGGGCGATACCGTGAATGTGGCGTCTCGGATGGAAGCACAAGGAGTCGCAGGAGGCATTCAAGTGACGGCTGCGACTTATGCGCTCTTGAAGAACAAGT
>DATNPC010000946.1:0-2992 GCA_036703375.1 Allocoleopsis sp. | reverse complement strand
TTAATTAAAATATAGGGTTTTTGCTTTCTTACTAACAGTGGGTGTGTCATGAATGCAGTCGATCAGTTGGGTTACACTCAACAGCCGCCGGGAGCTGGAGCAAATTCAGTTCAGACATTGTCCAAGCTATGGGCAAAAAAGTACGTTCAGAAACTCATCGAGCCAGAAGCGGCTTGGGAAGTTAGCTCAAAGGGCATGCGAACGATTACAGCGCAGCGACTGCTCGAATCTCTTCGTTCGAGTAGCGCCCAAGCTTGGACAACAACAGAAAAGTTACTCTCCAATGAAGTCAAGCGGCATGGCATCAATTATCGGTTAATTGATCCTTGGGAGATTGCCAAAGATGCCCATGGTGTATACGAGCAAATTCTGTTATCCTACGCAGCACAGGCGAATCCGCAACGCCTCTGTTTTGCGATCGCTTCAGCTCTAGGAAGCATCCGGCAGAAGTATACGGCAGTTGATTGCAGAATTATTGGTTTTGTCAGCCTGCAATTTCACTACACTGGACAACTGCTGTTAAAACCACTTCCCAGACAAGAGCAGGTTACTCTCAGCAATTATTTCAAAATTATTGACGATCACTTGTATATGCCGTTGCAACGAGCCTACAATGCAGCAGCGAAGCATGATTACAATTCGCCTGCTCTAGAGGTAGTTCGGCAATGGTTACCGGCAATTAGCGAAATTGCCGAGAGGGTTGCAGAACGAGTGAGCGAACTTAACCCGAACTATTACTGCCGTAGCGGTAAGTTAGACGAACAAACGGTTAAGACTTCCAGCATCCGTGACATCGAGATGTTCCAGATTTACCTCTTGGTTTGCATTCTGGAAAATAGCGTCGCGGCAATCCACCATGAGCTGTTCCCCTTATGCGTGATGCTGTACCCGATGTTAAAGGTGCAGTGGGAATTAGTCCGGCAAATGTTGCACTTAATCGGTATTGAGCTACGAGAACGTCTCACACCTCCCCAGCAAGCCCTATTTATGCCTTACTTACGAGTGTTATGGGAGATGTTTTCTCCTGAGATATTTCCAGAAAGCTTGGAGGATAACAATTCTGAGAATGTAGCTGAATTCTGCTGCGGATAGCGATTGGGTCGTTTGAAGGAATCGCTTGGTGCATCCTATCGTATTGAGCGATTGAGTATCGCTAAGCTTGGCTGTTTAAGCGTTTCCTTAACCATATCCCGAAACGCATAAACAGCCGGAGAATGAAGAGCATCCAGTAAAATCGAAATGCTCACGATCCGTGCGAGGGGAACTGGTAATTGATACACCTGTACGTCTGCTGGAATAGGTTGTGCGGCTAGTCGCGGAAGGATGGCAGCACCTAAACCCTGAGATACCATGCGGATTCTCGTCGCATCTTCTTTGAGTTCGTAGGCAACATTTAAGACAATCCCGCAGGTTTCCAGGTAGTTGCGAAGCCGAACATAGCAGGCATTTCCAGGAGTCTCGGCAATTAGCGGGTAAGCGGTTAATTGCTCCCAAGTAATGTGAGAGCCGTCTATCTGAGCAGTTGGCGGCAGTAAAGCTATATACTCATCGTGAAGGATTTCCCACGATTCAAACTCATCACTGGTGGGCAGATTTGTGAAACCGATGTCAGCTTTACCTGTTCGTAAGGCTCGTTCGACATCCCAGGTATCGTAGCACTCAGTCAGGGTGACATTGATTTGGGGGAATTTAGTGCGAAACTGAGCAAAAATTTCTGGCAGGAGATGTTCTGCCGCACTTCGGAACGCTGCAACTCGTACTTGGCCTCCCTGCAAGCCTTTATGCAAGTTGGCTTGCTCAACCATGCGATCTAATAATTGCAGTACCTGTCGGGCATATGCGATCGCATCTTCTCCGGCTGGCGTCAACTGCGCCCCATTACGTCCCCGTACTAATAGTAAAACACCCAACTCCTCTTCCAAGGATGCGATCGCATGGCTCACCGTAGATTGAGAAATCGATAGCTGCAACGCCGCTTCGCTAAAGTTCCCATATTCGGCTACAGCAACCAAAGCTCGAAGTTGGTGTATTTTTATCCGGTTTTGATGGATTCCCGTCATGGTAATAGTGGAGGCATTATCTGCATTGTTGCAGAAGTCTTAGCTTACTGCCGCTTGCCGGCCGCTAAGCGCAAGAAGGCGATCTCAAGAAAATCAAGTTGTCAACGAAACAATTAAGCTAAAATTTGCTGCCGATTAATACTTATGTCATCATCATGGAACCAAATGATACAGCTGCGAGATACGATCGAATTTCCCAATGGTGGCAGACTCAACATCAAGCTTCGCGATATGGAATCGGACAATTAGAGCGGGCTATCAAATTTACTTCTTTGAGGAACTCAGCTCTTGATGTAGGGTGCGGAAGTAGCGGACGTTTTATTAACATCTTATCCCAGCATGGATTTCAGGCTGAAGGACTTGATATTTCACAAGAAATGATAAATTTAGCCCGTAAGCTGCATCCAGAAATCACATTTTACAGAGAAGACATCTGCTGCTGGATTCCTCCGAAACGTTACAGCTTGATTTCTGCTTGGGACAGCACGTTTCATCTGCCGCTCAATGCACAAGAGCCTGTGATGAAAAAGCTATGCGATGCTCTTGAACCCAATGGAATACTCCTGTTCACCTGTGGTGGTGGACATACAAATAGCGAGATTTCGGGTGCTTTTCAAGGCCAGGACTTTGATTACAGCACGTTGGGGGTAGATGCTTTCCTACGGATTCTGACTGAGCATCACTGCACATGCCGCCATCTCGAATATGACCAATATCCTGAAAACCATGTTTATATCATTGCTCAAAAGACCTAAGCTGTTAAGCATTTAATTGACTAGTTGATGCTGGCGGGGAGACTGGGTGACAGGGAGACGGGGAGAGGGATTGATGGTTTTTACCAAAATCTGAAAGTATGCGATTTAAATGCACATCAGCTTAACCAATCATTACCGTAGACGTGTAAGCGAAAGCACTCGGTTTCTCCAGCATTA
>DATNPC010000945.1:0-5838 GCA_036703375.1 Allocoleopsis sp. | reverse complement strand
CTTAGAAGAAGTTTTGTTTCCCGATTTTGGAATTGATGCCCACTTACCTCTAAATCAAACCACTCCGATACAATTTACTCCTCAAAAACCCGGTGAATACCAATTTACCTGCGGCATGAGAATGTATCGAGGAGTTGTGGCTGTGCAAGCTTCTGATACAGAGGGTTCCCCAGTCGTGCCAGTGTATCAACAGCAACCCCTTCAAATGCCAGTAACCGTAACCGAATCGGTACGCGAACCGCAAGGGAAAGTCCAATCTGCTCAACTTCTTGACGATATTCAAGAACTAACCATTACTGTTGAAGGAGGTTATAAACCAGCAAGAATTGCCGTTCAAGCAGGCAAACCTGTACGGCTGAATTTTTTCCGCAAAGACCCTAATGGTTGCTTAAGCCAAGTTTTGTTACCAGATTTTGGCATTGCCGCAGATTTACCGCTCAACGAAACAACATCAATTGAATTCACACCACAGAAAGTCGGGGAGTATCCCTTTACTTGTGGCATGAAGATGTTTCGGGGTGTAGTGGAAGTGCGATAGCTTCTTCCAACTGAAGAATAGGAATGAGGTAGAAAAATGAACAGCAAATCTTTGATGTACAGTTTTATCGGTTTAGTTGCAGGCGGTGCAATTACAGGATTATTAGTTATCAACCGCACACAAGCTCAGACTCAAGTTTCACAACAAAATACTCCTACTCAGACCCAACAAAACCCACAAAATCCAGAACACAATTTGCACCATCCCAAAGGGTCTCCACCGGCTACTCGTTCTGGTATGGGTATGATGTCTCAACAACAAGCTGAGCAGCATTTTATTCAGATGATGATTCCTCATCATCAAAAAGCAGTAGACATGGCGAACCTTGCTCTTAGTAAAGCACAGCGTCCTGAAATTAAAAAGCTAGCTGAAGCTATCAAAACAGACCAAAACCGAGAAATCGAGCAGATGAAAGCTTTGTACAAACAGTGGTACGGCACTGAAGTACCTGCTTCATCTGGGATGGGAATGATGTCCATGCATTCTGGTACAGGTATGAATCAGCAGGGCAACCAGGAAATGTCCATGAATGCCTGTATGGAAATGATGGGTATGAACATGAAACCCGGTACAGGCATGATGAACACAAACATGAAGCCCGGTACAGGCATGATGAGCATGAACATGATAGGGGCGGATTTAGACGCTCTAAAAAATGCTCCTGACTTTGACAAAGCGTTTATTGGACAGATGATTCCCCATCACAAAATGGCGGTAATGATGGCTGGGATGGTGCTGGATAGCGATCGCCCAGAAGTTCGCAATCTGGCGAAAAACATTATCCAGAAGGAGAGTACTGAAATCGAGCAAATGCAGCAATGGAATCAGGCTTGGTTCCGATAGCTTTCCAACTTGCTCGATGCAATTTAATCGACACAAAAGCAACTTTTTTGAGAGGCTTTCATGGTTCACAAACATCATCACTCTGGCTCTGGTGGCGGATGGCTCAGCCCAGCCAAAATTGCCCTGTACGTCTTTCTCGGCATTGCCGCTTTCTTTCTCATTACTGAACACCTAGCACACCTGATTCCTGTTCTACCTTGGCTGTTGCTCCTACTCTGTCCGTTAATGCACCTGTTTATGCACGGCGGACATGGCGGACACGGTGGACATGGTGGCAATCAAGATGACCAATCGCCTCGCTAAAAAACAAGTGCTGAGTGCTGAAGGCTAGGACTCAACTTATGATTCAGCACTCAACTTCATCTCGCCAATGCTATCAGAGCTATCCCTCCAAAAAATAGGAGATAAAAAATGAGTAACCCTCCGGCCTATGGTCTCTGGCTTTTAGTGGTCATCAACTCTCTAGTATTCATCATTTTCGCCTTCAGCTTTACTAAGCCAAAAAGCCCCCGTGATTGGCGATCATTCAGTGCTTTTTCCGCTTTCATCGTGGCACTGTTTACGGAAATGTATGGCTTCCCATTGACCATTTACCTACTCTCAGGATGGCTGCAAAGCCGCTATCCGGGGCTTAACCCTCTGTCCCACGACAACGGACACCTGTGGCATACCCTGTTGGGACTCAAAGGTAATCCGCATTCTGACCCACTGCATATCCTCAGCAACCTATTCATTTTCGGTGGATTCATCTTGCTGAGTTCAGCTTGGGAGGTGCTTTACAAGGCTCAGCGCAGCCACACCTTAGCCGTATCCGGTCCTTACGCCAAGGTGCGCCATCCCCAATACGTTGCGTTCATAACTATTATGCTGGGATTCCTGCTTCAGTGGCCCACAATCCTGACGTTGCTAATGTTCCCGATACTGGTGTGGATGTATACAAAGCTAGCGTTTCAAGAGGAACGTGAGGTACGAACAGAATTTGGCGAGGAGTATGCCCGTTATGCCGAAAACACGCCAGCCTTTTTTCCACGTTGGGGAGGCAGCGCCCAAAAAAGATCGCCCGATTAACAGGAGTTTCGTCTGAACCAGATTCAGCGCTGCGTACCTCCCTGAAAGTGATGATTCCAGACATCTGAACAATTCAAACCTATTTCAAACAAACAGGAAATCATGAGCGATCTAATCGTTATCGGCTTCAAAGATGAATTCAAGGCAGATGAAGTTCTCCTCGACTTAAGGAAACTGGAGCGAGAGTATCTGATTGACTTAGAAGATGCCGTAGTTGTCATTAGGAATAAAGAAGGTAAAGTCAAGATTAAGCAAACCCAAGAACTCGTTACTTCTGGTGCGTTGGAGGGTGGTTTCTGGGGACTGCTTCTCGGTTTGATATTCTTTCATCCAATGCTGGCAATCGTTGGTGTGGCTGCTGGCGCGATTTCGGGAGCGCTTACCGATATTGGCATCGACGATAACTTTATTCGAGAAATTGGCAACACGATTGAATCGGGAACATCTGCTATTTTTGTGCTGGCAAGAAAGTCTACACCCGATAAAGTTTTGGATGAGTTGAGCAAATTTGAGGGGAAAGTTCTGCAAACCTCGTTATCGAAAGAGGATGAGGCGAAACTGCAAGCGGTTTTAACGAAAGGTGAAGCAGACAAAGAATAGCTTTACCCCCTCCAAGCCCATCAGATTAACTTGAAAGGAGAAATTATGCGAATTGCCCATGATGTAACCGAATTAATTGGTCGTACTCCCCTGGTTCAGCTCAATCGAATTCCTCAATCTGAGGGGTGTGTAGGGCGGATTGTTGCCAAATTGGAAGGGATGAACCCAGCCGCTTCGGTGAAAGACCGCATTGGGATCAGTATGATTCGGGCGGCTGAGGAAGCGGGTCTGATTCATCCAGGGAAAACGGTTATCGTTGAACCAACTTCTGGGAACACTGGCATAGCGCTGGCGATGGTAGCAGCGGCTAAAGGCTATCGCTTAATCTTGACGATGCCCGACACGATGAGTCTGGAACGACGGGCAATGCTTAAAGCCTATGGTGCCGAGTTGGAACTCACTCCAGGAATGCAGGGAATGAAAGGTGCGATCGCTCGTGCCAAAGAAATTGTTGCCAGCACACCCAATGCCTATATGCCGCAACAGTTTGAAAACCCAGCCAATCCCAAAATCCATCGCGAAACGACGGCTCAAGAAATTTGGGCAGACACAGAGGGTCAGGTGGATATTCTAATTGCTGGAGTGGGTACTGGTGGCACAATTACAGGCATTGCCGAGGTCATCAAACAGCGCAAACCGAGTTTTCAAGCGATCGCCGTCGAACCCGCCCAAAGTCCCGTGCTTTCTGGAGGAGAACCTGGGTCTCATAAAATACAAGGCATTGGTGCTGGATTCATCCCCAAAGTTCTTCGCACCGAGCTAATTGATGAAGTAATTCAGGTGAGTGATGAGGAAGCACTAGCCTACGGTCGCCGTCTTGCCCGCGAAGAAGGACTGCTTTCTGGCATTTCTAGTGGTGCTGCGCTGTGCGCTGCCATCCGCGTCGCCCAACGTCCAGAAAATGAGGGACGCCTAATTGTCATGATTCAGCCCAGTTTCGGCGAACGCTACTTAAGTACAGTTCTCTTCCAAGAACCAGAGCGGCAAGTGGCTACCGTTTAATTAAAGTCATTGAATTACTAGGAGTTTTGTGATGAAACCTCATATTCAGCATCGAGAAAATCACCACGAGTACAGGCACACTGTCACCCGACTAAATGCGCGATCGCTCTTTACTGCCGTAGCCACGATTACAGGTGTAGTTTATACAATCTGCTTTCTATCTATTGCTCTGGCACCAAAAGCAACAGTAGCTTTTTTCAGCTATATCCTGCATATCGACTTGACCAATATTGCCCGACCGCTTAGTTGGGGAAGCTTTATTGTTGGACTTCTATTTTGGTCTCTAGGAACGGGTCTATACACTGCACAGGTAGCTCGGCTTTACAACAATCTCACCCATGTGAACCATTAAATCTCATCTCAAACAGGCAAGAAATATGAGCGATCTAATTGTTATCAGCCAAAACATATTTATGAAGTTGCTTGAAGAGGTGTGCAATGTTAACTCAAGACAGAAGGCTGTTCTTCATCGGTCAAGTGGCAGTTCAGAGCGGTCTCCCCATCAAAACAATTCGTTATTATGACGAGCTGGGATTACTGAAATCGTCAGGGCGAACTAAGGGAGGCTTCCGCCAATTTTCACCTGAGGTGTTTAACCGTCTGGCATTCATCAAACGCGCTCAAAATCTGGGTCTTAGTCTTCAAGAAATCGGAGAATTCCTCCAGGAATACGACAAACCAGGCTTCCCTTGCCCCGAAATTAAACAGAAATTGAAAAAGCAAATTCTGGCAATTGACCGTCAGATTGAGCAGTTGCTCTCCTTAAAAACTGACTTAACAGACTTACTCTCAGGTCGGAAAATTTATTTAGAAACAAGAGAGCTGGCATTTCGCTAAGAAATGATAGTTACTAGGTTGAGTAGTCAAACAAAATAGTAACCATGACTAACAAGTCTATCTCCAAGGGGATAATTCGCATTCTGGCTGCACCAGAAACGAATCTATTTCTATTCGCTTTTCTCCTTAACTTCGTTTATGAAGTTTGGCAAGCGCCTTATTACGAGTTCTATGGGAAGCCGACTTTCGCCGATAAAATTAACGACCTCACCCACTGTACATTCGGAGATGGCGTAATCATACTGATCAGCGGGTGCGTCGTTAGTTGGTTAGTTCGTTCTCGTTACTGGATACTCAACCCAACTTGGAAGTTAACGTTGCTTTTTACTGGGGTAGGTTTAGTTATTACCCTCGTTCTAGAAACCTATCGAGTGAATGTTACTAAGGCTTATGGAGTTCCGATTTTAGCCGTGCCTGGTCTTGGCATGAGTTCGCTAGCCGTACTTCAGTGGATAATTTTACCGCCGTTAGTGCTAACTATGGCTCGCCGTCACATACTAGGCTACCGAGGAGAGCGATAGAACTGGCTTGATGCGATTTTATCAAAACCAGCCATCTTGGAGATTTTAGTCATGGATGTAGATTCGAGAGATAAGCTAATCAAACCTTCCAGGCGATGGGTGTTGGCGTTAGCGATCGCAATGGGACTTGTCACCACTAGTGTTGCTACCGTTTATGTCTTTTCACGATATCGCCTCCTACCTTCAACTCCTACACCGACTGCTTCACCGACCGCTCTAACGGCTAGGACTGTGACAGCTTTAGGACGCTTGGAACCCAAAGAGGAAGCCGTTCACCCAGCTACATCTGGCTCTTTAGAAGGAACTCGAATTCTCCAAATTTTAGTAAAAGAGGGGGACAAAGTTCGGACTGGGCAAGTTCTTGCCATCCTTGATACTCGCGCTCGCCGTTTAACTGCCTTGAAGGAAGCGACCGAACAAGTCAAAGTT
>DATNPC010000944.1:0-3175 GCA_036703375.1 Allocoleopsis sp. | reverse complement strand
GATGATGACAAGCAAGAGTTAATCAGGCGGGGTATACCAGCCGAGAAGATTGCTGTTATCCCGTTTGGGATTAATCGCAGCCGACGCCCTTTATTCGATGCCGTTTCTAGCGCACCTCCCCACCAACCGACTGTGGCTTTTGTTGGCACATTCGATCCGCGCAAAGGGTCGAATGATTTTCCCAAGATTGTGAAGTCTATTTCTGCTGCGCTACCCAATGTAAAATTTCGATTACTGGGTGCAAGCTACAAAACCAAAAACGAAATTATGGCGCACTTCGATCGCAAATTAAGCGAGAAGATTGAAGTCATACCTAGCTTTCGCCCAGAAGAACTGCCGGAACTATTAGCTTCCTGTTCCGTAGGCATTTTTCCGTCTTATCTAGAAGGGTTCGGGTTCGGTGTTTTAGAAATGCTGGCCGCTTCGATCCCGGTTATTGCCTACCAAGCACCAGGGCCACCCATGATGCTACCACCTGAGTATCTGGTACCGAGAGGGGATACCAAAAGCATGAGTGAAAAAGCGATCGCGTTGTTACGAGATAAAGAAAAACTCACTGCTGCCCGTCTATGGGCTAAACAGCAGTCGCAAAAGTTTTGCTGGCAACGCATTGCTCAAATCACCAGTGAAACGTACTTAAATTTTCTCGAAGCAAAAAGGTCAGTCAATAAAAAATAGTGAACTAATTCATGGAAACTTATTCAAAATCATCCGAGTGCCAGCTCTCACACCTGTATACCTTACTAGGTATCTAGATAATTGACCTTAGAAAGATACCAAGCGTGAATCACTTATGCTTTATGAAGCTGTAAATCAAGCCGTATTATCGTGTGTTCCTAAAACTACAAAGCGGTTGCTTGACATTGGTTGTGGTTCAGGCGCATTGGGCAGAGAAATCAAGCAACAGATCAGTTGTGAAGTCGTAGGAATCACTTATTCCGAGGCTGAAGCGGAGGTAGCGTTTCAGCATTTAGATAAAGTTGTGACGTCCGATCTCAATAATTTTAACCCTATAAACTTAGGGCAATTTGACTGTATTATCTGTAGCCATATCCTAGAACATCTCTATCAACCCCAGGCATTACTCGCTCGACTGCACGCCAACTTAACTCCCGACGGCCAGTTGATTGTTGCGTTGCCCAATACTCTCCAATGGCGGCAACGCTGGGAATTTGTGAAGGGGAACTTTAAATACACCGATGGCGGAGTCATGGATCGAACTCACTTTCGATTCTTTGACTGGGAAACGGCACTAGCCCTCGTAACAGATGCAGGATACACCATCTTATCGCGTAGTGCAGATGGCTACTTCCCTTTGCCCACCATGAGAAAAATGATGCCGCCAGTAGCAACTCAGCTGGATAAGCTGGCTACTCAAGTGCTGCCTGGTTTATTCGGATGTCAATTTATTATTGTCGCCCAATCGCGATCGCATACTTAAATGGACACTCATCCACTCGTTAGCGTAATCATACCCACCTACAACTACGCTCATTTCATCGGTCAAGCCATTGATAGCGTATTAGCCTCAACCTTTCCACTCAATGAGGTAGAAATTATTGTCATTGACGATGGCTCTACGGATGACACGGCTGAAAAGGTCAAAGCCTATGGCGAGAAAGTCACGTACATTCTTCAAGACAACTCCGGTAAGGCTTGTGCGACTAAAGTCGGTATCGATCGCGCCAAGGGTAAGTATATCTTCAATCTAGACGCTGACGATCTATTTGTGCCGAACAAACTCAAAGAAGTTGTCGAGATTTTCGAGAACGATAGGGACATCGTTCATGTAGCTCATCCCGCTTTATGCTGGCAGTTTGATGAGGATATTAAGACAGTTGAGCCAGTGCCTGAAAGCATTCTCGGTCGGAAAATTCTGGGCAAAGAGCTATTGTATTACTTTTATAAGAGAGGAATTCTGTTCGGAGGTGGTTCGACCTTTGCGGTTCGTGCAGCGATATTGAAGCAAGCGAGCATTCCTAAAACCATTGATATGCTCATTGATGAGTATCTGGCACTAATCGCTCTCAATCAAGGGTATTCCTTTTTTATCGAGCAACCCTTATCAATCTGGAGAATCCATGGCAAGAACTACTCAACGGGTTCCATTACCAATACTCAGAAAGTTCAGTTAAAGAGAAAGCTAGAAAGCCTTAAAGCTGCTGTAGATAATTTGCCATCGATCGAGCTTGAAAAAGATATGGAGGGCTTATATAAGCTCAGGAACAGAGCTTTAGCCTTATATCTGAAAGAAAAGACAGAAGATAAGTCTTTGGCAGACATCATCAGCTTGTGGTCGTGTATCTTGAATGTTGTTGTTAGCTTTGGTGCAGATTCTTGGGGCATTGTCAAAAATTACCCGATTTTGACTAGAACCTTGCCAACCTTCTTACTGAATCAACTTAAATATGCTAAAAAATCAGAGGTTTAAGCTGTTGTGCATCTAAGTTGCCTATTTAACTAATCAGTTTTAGGTTAAAGGGGAAGGGTTAAAGGTAAAAGGAAAAAGCATTTTCTCCTTATCCTTTAACCTTTTTCCCATTTGTGTAACAGCAGTTTTAACCGCTCACTTAAGGTGAATGGCACTGACTTAAGCCCTGAACTATAGCGGTTTTCGATTGCCTAGAACACATCGTAGGGGCGATTCATGAATCGCCCCTACAAACTCAATTGGGAACTGCTATCAACAATCGTAGGGTGGGCACTGCCGACCAAAGATGATTGAGCTTTTTAAGTCCTATCCGGCAGTGCCCACCCCCAGACAAGTCAATGCCATTCCACTTAAGGTTAAGTTGACATTATTCTTGGCGAGGGAATGACAAGAAGTTACATCCATTACCGATCGCATTCCAATCTATATCCTCAGGAACATCGGTCTTGTAACCGTATTCATCGAGAATTTTTAGCGATCGCTGAGTAGATTCAAGATAATCTCCCCCCATTTCAATGTAGATAATAGGCTTATTGGCAGCTATCAGTTCTTTAGCTCCTAGCAAAACCTCTGGCTCAAATCCTTCTGTATCTATTTTCATGAAGTTAATCTTGACTTTCTTGAGTTCATCAATCGAGTCAAGTGACACAATTTCTATTTCTTCAGGAGTGCTGGATAGAATATCGGGATTGACCAGCGAATTATTTCCACTTGATGAATTCACTCGATTGAGTTTGAGCTTGG
>DATNPC010000943.1:0-10025 GCA_036703375.1 Allocoleopsis sp. | reverse complement strand
ACCCCGTAGCTGTTGTAGACTTCCTCGATCCGTCTCGTCCCCATGCTCTGCAACTCCTGGGAAAGGATATTGTCGTGTGGCGGGATGGTTCTGGTCAATGGCGCTGCTTTGAAGATTTCTGTCCCCATCGGCTTGCCCCTTTATCTGAAGGTCGGGTTGAGTCGGATGGCACGCTACTATGTGCCTACCATGCTTGGCGCTTTGATGCAGTGGGGAACTGTGTGAGCATTCCCCAGTCTAAAGATGAACAGACTGAGGCAAGGAACTGCTCGAATCCAAAATCCTGTGCTGTTGCTTATCCGACGCAGGAGCGTCAGGGTTTACTGTGGGTATGGGCAGAGTCAGGTTCTCAGGCTCAGATTGAAAGTCAATTGAGGACACCGCGCATTATTCCAGAGCTGGAGACTGGCTCCGATAAGGTAGTGCAACTCTTTTGGAATATACGCGACTTGCCTTATGGATGGGACTTTTTCATGGAGAATGTAGCCGATCCAGCCCATGTGCCTGTTTCCCACCACGGAATTATCGGTAGCCGATATAAAGATGCCAAGTACTATGACATGCCTCGCCTCAGGGAATTCTCTACCCAGGACGGGTTCGCCTTTGAAATTCAACCCGTTGCTCCCACCATTCAGCAAGCGGTTCATGACTTTCAACCGCCCTGTCACATGAGAATTGTCTCAACATCCGAAGATGGCGGAAAACTCATTCTCGCTTTATATGCCACCCCCACTCGTCCCGGATGGTGCCGTCATATCGGATGCCAGGTGTTGGTGAAGAATGAGGCAGGGAAGATGCCGAAAGGTTTGGGTATCTTTGGGCTACCGATGCCAACCTGGTTAGGACATGTGTTAGCGTCTCTGTTCCTGCACCAAGATATGGTGTTCCTCCATTACCAGGAGAAGATTATTGCCCGACGAAATCAAGGGAAATGGTTGAATGCCGTTTATACACCGAATCCCCAAGACAAAATGGTGATTGCCTTTCGCCAGTGGTTGGAGAAAAGAGCTGGGGGCGGTATCCCTTGGGATTCAGGATGTAATCCCGAACTCCCTCCTGCTGAGCGAGACAAGCAGAAGTTGTTTGATGTGTGGACAACGCATACCCAACATTGCACAGTTTGTCAGGATGCCCTGAAAACGATTAACCGCCTCTCTGTATCAGCTTATATCGCGGCTATAGTGTGTTTTGGTCTGGGTGTCATGGTCGATGCACGGGCTGTAGCGATGAAAGCAGCGATTGCCAGTATAGAACAAACGGATACATCCTTTTTAACTGTTGTTCCTCCTGCTGGATTTTGGTGGGCGATTGGAGGTGCAATTTTATTGGCAATTGCAGGATATCTGCTGAAAAAGTTCAGTCGGCTCTTCTATGTTTATGAGTTTGAACACGCCCACAATGACTGATAACTGGTCACTTCTTGAAGTAGTCCAGACACCCCAAATTACCAAATCCTCTTCTACAGCTACCTCAACTCGAACTATAAGATAGGTGGTTGAATTAGCTGTATTGGTGCAAATGCGATCTCGTCCCTTAGAGGCTGACATCTTGCACCTTTCTCAAGAAGCTAGGGTGGGCATTGCCGACAAACGAGAGAATCCAGTTTTCTAGTTCCATTCAGCAATGCCCACCCTACATCGGCAAGATTGTTGAAAGTGGCGCAAGAAATGAGAGAGAGAACTCGCATTCCGTCACTACAAACTCCCGCATAGTGTGGTTCTCTTCACGGGCATGATAGTAGACGCCTCTTATTTCCTGTAGACTTCTGAACTGGATAAAACCCATAGTTTGGCTTCCCCCAGAACACTCCTGCATAAGGTTCTAACCTCTGAGAGATAAGTACTACTGGTACGGCACAACACTTGACTTTGGAATCATCTTATGCAACAACCCTTATCACTCGAAACCTGGCTACTAATTGAGTTCAAAGGTACTATTGATTTTTTGATTTCAACTCCTCAAAAAATCTGCTATTTTCCCTACACTATTTCGATGCTTGATTTTCTTTATAATAATCATTCAAATTTACTTATTGAATGAATCCTGTTTGCGAATCAATTCTCTGGTAAATATAAATGCCTGTAAACTATGAATCGTTTATTCGATCGCAATAGTGCGCGATTATTGAGTTGGTTAGCTCACTTATCATTATAAATTTATGAAATTGCGTTTTATTCCTGGAGGTTGGCAGCGATCGCTTAAGAGTTTTTTCCTACTCTTTGTGGCGTCGTTTATCACAGTCTTGGTGGTTAGCCAGCCAATCTCTGTCATGGCACAAAGCGTACTGCCAGAGGTGAGCACTCAGCCAGATGCGATCGTACAGCCAGACGCGATCGCGCAACAGCCCTTTCAGGAAATTCGCGGGGTGTGGATGACGGAAAATGACAATGACGTCCTCCGAGATCGCTCCAAACTCCACGAAGCAGTGAGTCAACTAACTAGGCTGCACTTCAATACGATTTATCCTGTGGTCTGGAATTCTGGTTACGTATTTTATCCGAGTGCCGTAGCACAACGGACAGGTATCCAACCCTTTATCCGCAAAGGTTTACAGGGACAAGACATTCTCGCCGATTTGGTTGCCCAAGCCCATAGTCAAGGATTGCTGGTGATTCCCTGGTTTGAGTTCGGATTCATGGCTCCCCCGACATCCGAACTGGCATTGAATCATCCGGAGTGGCTGACGCAACAACGGGATGGCAGCCAAACATCGATATCAGCAGGGGGTGAGGTGGCGTGGCTCAATCCCTTTCATCCAGAGGTGCAGCAGTTTATCACCGATCTCGTACTAGAAGCTGTTACCAAGTATGATGTCGATGGGGTTCAGTTTGACGATCACACGAGTTTACCCAATCAGTTTGGCTACGATCGCTACACGCTAGCGTTGTACAAACAAGAAACCAATAAAAATGCACCGGCTAATCCTCAAGATCCAGATTGGGTGCGCTGGCGGGCCGATAAAATCACGGCGTTTATGACAAAACTCAACCAAGCTGTAAAACAGAGAAAGCCCAAGGCGATCTTTTCTGTTTCCCCTAACCCCTATGTCACTGCATACTATGGGTATCTGCAAGACTGGGTGAGTTGGGTGCGACAAGGAATTGTGGACGAGCTAATTGTGCAAGTTTATCGTCCCAATCTGCAAAGTTTTCTCGAACAGATCGGGCGTCCCGAAATTCAAGAGGCACAACAAAAGATTCCCACCGCAGTCGGTGTCCTAACAGGCTTGAGAAATCAGCCAGTGCCAATGCAACTCATTCAGGCGAAAGTCCGAGCAGCTCGCGCTCGCGGTTTGGGTGTAGCGTTCTTCTATTATGAAAGCCTTTGGGACGAAGCCCCAGAACCGATCGCGGAACGACAATCTAACTTTCAATCTCTCTTCTCCTACCCTGCTTTCCGCTTGGCAACTCGATAACTTTGCCATCTCTAGCAATGGGTAAAAAGCGATCGCTGTGAGTTTTGACATAGGCGATCGCTTTTTCGTTCACGCTCGACAACCGTGCGCCCCTATGGATGTACCGCATTGGATGTACCGCATCCAATCGAGAAAGACTGTAGTGTGTTAAGCTAACCCGCATCTAATTTGCATGTTTTGGTTTTTTGAGAAAAACCCTCAATTCCTCTCCCCCCGTCTCCCCGTCAGCCTCAACCAGTAAATTAGATACTTAATAGCTTAGGAACGAGCGCTCGCTCAGCGTTAGCCTAGGCGAGAACTCCTTGAAACCAGTGAATCTCTTGAGCAACTACTATAATCAACGTCCTAACGCCTTCCCCATCGCTTACCTCAACGACTTGCGAGGAGAGATTCTAGCGTGCCCCGAGCTTACAATCAACAACCTCAACCGTGACTTCATCGGCACCCGAGGGTTTTCCGTGGTGTTTCAACGTTCAAAACTTGAGACAGTGGAACGGCGGTTTCCCTTTTTCAAGTCCTATCTAGATCTAGTACTACAGCCCACCTGCAATGCTTTTTACCTGAATCCCCTGCTACTCAAGGAAGGCTCCCGCGTCGATCCACATATCGATCGCTCCCTACGAGCTTACTGCAAAACTGTTGAGCCGCCAGTAGTGGTCAGCGTTCTTTATGTGCAGGTGCCACCCAATCTGCAAGGTGGAGAGCTAGTGCTGCGTTGCCACAAACAACAAGTCGGGCAGATTAAGCCGCAAGTTAACACTCTGTTGTTTTTTCAGGGGGACCTGACTCATAGTGTCAATGCTGTTAACACTATTGGAACTCGTCTAAGCTTAGTTTGCGAACAATACAGCCTGAGTGAAATTGAACTGCGAGACATTCCAGCCTTCACTGTGGAGTCTAGGGCAGTCAAAGCAAAACGGAGGTAGGTTGGGTGTTGAAAAAAATTACCAATCCAATTAAAATAGCCGTTCTTGAGAAAAACCAAGATACGGGGCTTCCCCCCAAACCTTGCGCTGAGGGACTTTAGCGGAGCGGGGCACGTTAGCGCACGCGCCTCCCCTAGACCCCCTGCACAAGGGGTGATTTATGAGGTATAAGAGTTCTGAAGTCTCTTAAGTCAATGCCATTTGCTTGCAGTCAACAAGATCTTGTTATCGTCGGGATAGTCCCGCAAGTGCTGCAAAGGGATACTCGATCAAAATCGGCTCTTCCGGCACAAAGCGCGGCTTGCAATTTGCCTTTTGACCGAGTCCTTGAAGCGAAGCAATGGGAATGGGTGATTTGAGTTGCTCCAGTTCCTGAACTTCCCAGTAAACTGCCCAAATGGGTCTTTCCGTAGCTGCTGCCTTAGGACGAAATAGAGGTTTGCCGGGATAGCGACCATTACGTGACGGCAGATGCCCAATGTAACGACCACGCCACCTGACTTCTGAATTTAATGGTCGATCGCCTTTAGGCTCAGAAGCATAGATCAACACCTCGACCGATTGCTCTTTCCTTAACTCATCGGCTTTTCGCAATAGTTCAAAGGCCATGCTGCCAAATGCAACCTTGGGCAACGCAACGCTTTCTAAGTCTTCTGAGTCTACTTGAGCAGCGATCGCTTCTAGTCCAGAAACAAGATAGGCTTCTGGAACAGAAGCAAGAATCGCAAATTTACGTGTTGTCTCCATTCATCAATCGTCTTAGCTTCCTTATGCATTCTAGGTGCTATTGACCCCGATCGATACGCACCTCTTGATGGATGACATCGATCGCTGTTTTGAGCCAATCAATATAAGTTTGCTCTCTGCGGATGACCAACTCCAACCCCAGTCGTTGCATCCTCTGTTCGCGACTGGCCGATCGATCGTCGAGTGCAGGTAATTCGCTCGTTTCGCACTCAGCCAACTTTTCGCGACGTGCTGCAAGCTGCTGTTCTAAGAGTTGAATAATCGCTTCGTTCGGTAACTGGGCGGCGAAATATAACTGAACGAGCAACGGTTCTCGCACGGTTGGCAACGGTTGATGGCATTGCAACCACCGACTTAATTCAGCTTTTCCGGCCTCAGTCACGCGGTAGATTTTGCGGTTGGGGCGATTGCGTTGAATCTCAACGCTACAGGTAATCCAACCTTGCTCCATCAGTTTATCGAGCGTTCTATAAATTTGGGCCTGGTCAGCGGGCCATAAGTGAGCAATGCAGCGATCGAAGCAGGTTGTTTTCAAGTCATAGCCTGTCATCTCCTCTTGCTGAAGTAAACCTAAAATTGCATGGGTGAGAGACATAAAACGGTTTTCCGATGATTGAAGTAGTGAAAGTTCTACCTACCACTTCTGATATTCACGCTAATATATGAGAAGTCCTATATAGGATATATCCAATAAACCGATGGATTGCAACGCACCTCGACCTAAGGTACATCGCCTGGATTTAAGTTAGACGAATCATCGGCTGCTTGACATCTGGATTTGATGAGATAGACAGGCTTTCACATTCTGCAAATGCTGCTTGAGAACGCTATCCACCAGCATAGTCTTCGCCTTACCCGCGATCGCACTGAACACTAAGGAGTTTTCCAAAAATCAAGTCGCCGTTGAGAGCGAGTTTTGGTCAATAAGCCTCTTTAACTAACCACTGACAACTGACAGCGCACCCGAATTAAATAGCTCTGCATTATTTTTGTACGACCCCTCAGGCATCAAGGAGAAATCAATGACAACTCAAACGACAACGATTCGGACGGTTGCAGGGATTATCAATAGCGTCGAAACGCTGGAGGGTGAAGGGATGCTGGTTCGCCGTCCATTTCCCAAAAGCACCTTTTCGCACTTCGACCCCTTTCTCCTCCTTGATGAATTAGGGCCAGTCGATGTCGAACCCGGTCAAGCCAAGGGCGCACCCGATCATCCTCATAGAGGATTTGAGACGGTAAGCTATGTGCTAGAGGGGTGCTTGCAACACAAAGATTCACAAGGTCATGCCGGAACGCTAAGTGCCGGTGACGTGCAGTGGATGACGGCAGGTGCAGGTGTCGTTCACTCGGAGATGCCAGAGCGAGAATTTGCTCGCAACGGCGGACGGCTGCACGGACTTCAACTCTGGGTGAACTTGCCGCGTCGTGACAAGATGATACAACCTCGCTACCAAGAAATTCCTGCCGATCGCATTCCCACCGCTCAGACTGAAGATGGTTCGGTGAGGGTGAAAGCGATCGCCGGAGAAGCTCTAGGAATTCGTTCTGCGATCGAAACTCGAACTCCGATTATATACCTACATTTTACGCTGCAATCCGGTACAACTGTAGTTCAACCCGTGCCCAGCAATTACAACGCTTTTACCTATGTCCTGGATGGTGATGGCTTGTTTGGTACAGACAAAGAACGGGCAGGAGATGGGCAAATGGTGCTGTTTGCACAAGATGGGGAAGACGTTGAAATTGTCAATCCCTTGAATGCCAAATCGCCACTGGATGTATTGCTGATTGCTGGCGTACCGCTAAACGAGCCAGTTGTCCGCTACGGACCATTCGTAATGAATACCCAAGCTGAAATTATTCAAGCGATCGAAGACTATCGTCATGGGAGGATGGGTTCCATTGAATTCTAATACACTGCTACAACGAATTAATCAACATCAATTTCTGCGCGATTTGCGGAACAAGTTGTTACACCTGCACAAGTTTTTACTTGACATCGAACGCATCGCTTACGAACAAGTGCGCGGACGAGTAACGAGCGGAGAACTTCTGCAACTCGTCATCGAGCACGAACAATTTGCTTGGTTGCATCGCATTTCTGAGCTGGTTGTGCAAATTGATGAAATGCTCCAAGCGGATGAACCCGTATCGCGGGATGATATCCGAAATCTGATTAGCTATACCCGCACGTTGCTCACGCCATCAGAAGTTGGCAATACGTTCGAGAGAAAGTACTACAACGCTTTCCAGCGCGAACCGGGTGTCGTGTTGGCACATGCAGCAGTATCGGACTTGCTATCGTCCAATCAATAATAACTAAGCACCGTAAGATAACTTGCGGTGCTTCTTTCTTGAATCATTAGACCTCCTGCATGAATCATGAAAAGCCCCTAAATCCCCCAAATTTGGGGGACTTTGAATTCATGTTCCCACCTCCAATTGGGGGGTTAGGGGGGCAAGTTTTGATTCGTGCAGGAAGTCTATTAAGCGCCAAGATACCCGACTTCTGCAAGAAGTTGGGTATCTGAAATAGCCAAAGTTTCTCACTCACATAGGACTGCTATAGGCTACAACACTAGTACTAATTCAGTAGTGAATAATTTGGGCTAATACGAATAGGACAGCGGCGGCCATAAAAGCCCCCACAACAATGCTCAAAATGCCAGCATCGAAACTGCCGGTTGCCGCAACAATTGTACCGGGAATCAGCGAACCCCCCACACCACCGAACAGGACTGATAGTCCGTTGTACAATCCAGTCCCAGCGCCAACTTTCTCGGCCGGTAACAGACGTTGCACGATCGCATATTCTTGGGCAGCGTAGGCACTCTGAAAGAATACCGCGATCGCAAAAAAGAGGACTAACAGTTCTACGGCGTTTGTCCTCGATGCCATGTAAACCATCACGCCTGCGACGAGGAAACCTACGCTAGCTAGCAGCGTTCGGCGCTGGAAGCGATCGCCTAAATACGCCATTAGGATAATACCGGCAATACCAGTGGTAAAAACGAGCGCCAGGGGCCAGCCCAATTGTTCAAAGTCAATGCCTTTAGCGCGGTTGAAGTAAGTGGGCAACCAGTTGAGGATGCCGAAGGCACAGAAGGCGTTGAGCGTGCCGCCAAGCACTGCTAGCCAAAATCTGCGATCGCGTCTATAGCTTGTCCGATGGGTTTTGACGGTTGCTACCTCAGGCATTTTCCGTCCGCTTAGGATATACGTTAACTCCGCATCGCTCACCTTCGAGTCGCGACGGGGTTCGTCCTGCACTCCGAACCACACGAGGGGAATGGACAGCACCATGCCAATCACACCCAAGACGGCAAACATGGGACGCCAACCGATCGCATTGATTAACGGGATGACGATGAGAGGGGCGGTTGCGGTAGCTAGGAGAATTCCTGCGCCCCAAATGGCATTGGCACGCGATCGCTCTGTGACGGGGAACCAACGGCTGGAGATGGCGCTCAGCATGGGGATATGGACACCTTCTCCAAACCCCAGAAGCAGGCGCAGTACAATGAGTGCGGTGAGCGACTGTCCGAGGGGCGCACTCAGGATGGTAAACAGTGAGAATGCGGCAATGGCAGCGATGATGCTGCGTTTCGGGCCAAACCGCTCGGCGAGCGGACTCAGCAGCATGTTCGACAGGGCGTAGGATAGAAAGAACGCGGCTAAGAGCAAATCGCCCTTCGAGCCAATTTCGCGATCGCTCCAGCCAAATTCTTGGGCAATGCGGGGTAAAGCTAATGCGAGGTTATTGCGATCGAGGTAGTTAACGAATACGGTGACAGCAAGAATAATTGGAATGCGCCATCGGATGCCCCAGACAAGTTCTCTAGCAGTTGTCATAGTCGTTCAATATTCTCGCCTCATAATCCGCCCAGAGTTTACAGCAGTTTTCTACAGGAGTGAAGTAAAGTTTGTAGGGGCGCACGGCTGTGCGCCTTGATGCAGGGTATATGGCGGTTCTCGGTTGCCTAGAACACATCGTAGGGGCGATTCATGAATCGCCCCTACAAACAATCTCTGTTCCACTCAATTGGAAGCTGCTGTATTTCACAAAAAAGCAAATTTCTTTAATACCATTTCACTAACTCTTATCCAGTCGTCTTTAGACGACTTTAGCTATGAGCGAGGGGATTTAAATCCCTGGTGGATGATGCAACTAATGCCAGCTCTCAATTTAAACACTCAAAAGCTTTTCAATCTCCGTAATCAAGTCATTGAATTCTGATTCACTGTGAATATCGGGAGTCAGAGTATTCATATCTTTGAGAATGTTGGTGAGTTCGGCGATCGCATTTCGGATATCAGTGTATTGGTCGATTTCGTCGCGAAATCCTTGCAAATTGGCTGCACCAACTCCTCTCATCGCTTCGTCTAACTCTTTAATCTCATTTTCCCAATGCTGAATATATTTAATTCTGGCCACAGGCTTATAAATTTGAGCATCGGCTAAGACAATCGGGAAAATGCGATCGTAAAATTCTCCATTTTTTGCTACTTGTACCAGCTCAAACATGCAATTGGGAGATTTCAAATACTTGTCGCTAATTACAGCAATCACGCATTTGCCGCGTCCGATTCGTTCCATGAAGGCTTTAATCAATCCCTTGTACCCGAGATCGCGTTTATCTCGGATAATTTTGATACCTTTTGCCTGTAAAGTTTGGTCGAGATTATTGACAAAATGCTCGCTCTCACCACCCCAGGCATAGGAGATAAAAATTTCTTTCTCGCATGCTGTTTCTGATGAACGATTCATTGATTCCTCTCTCTCCTGTTGCAGTTCTTGTTGCAGTCTTGTAATTTGGGGGTTAAGTTTCTGTTCTGTTGGGAAAGGTTGCAGATTGACATCATCGATTAGCCTGCGAACATCAACCATTTGATAGCTATTCTGACACTCAATCTTGTAACGACCATCTTCTAAA
>DATNPC010000942.1:0-5517 GCA_036703375.1 Allocoleopsis sp. | reverse complement strand
AAAAGAGCTACATCCCAACGATTTCACTGAACTTTGGGTCAACCAACGGCGAGAAGAGGTGAAACACGCCGCACCGGCAAAAGGTCTTTGCTTATTGCGCGTTGGCTACCCAGACTCGCCTTTCCCCCCAGAGGTCTGGTTTGATACTCAGCCCAAGTTCCTCTTGCCAACCGTTACGCCAGTTGAATTCTGCCTAACCTGAAACCTTAATCCTAGAAGCGCCCAAAAAAGACCAATGGAAAAAACATACCTTCCCTCTCAGGACTCCCTCGAACAAAAATGGTACGTCATAGACGCCACTAACCAGCGTTTGGGCCGGTTAGCCAGTGAAATTGCCATGATTCTTAGGGGTAAAAATAAACCCACCTATACTCCTCACATGGATACAGGTGACTTCGTTATCGTGATCAATGCCGAAAAAGTAGCCGTTACTGGTAAAAAGCGTACTCAAAAAATTTACTGGCGGACTTCTGGTCGTCCTGGCGGGATGAAAACGGAAACCTTTGCTAAATTGCAAGCGCGTCTGCCCGAACGAATTATCGAACATGCCGTTAAGGGAATGCTGCCCAAAAATTCTTTGGGTCGTCAACTATTCACAAAGCTGAAAGTTTACGCGGGAGACAGCCATCCCCATCAAGCGCAAAAACCACAACCCCTAACCGTTCAGACTATTCCTGGAGGAGAAAATTAATGCAAGCAGTAGAAACAAACGATCGCGCTATGTACTGGGGCACTGGTCGCCGTAAGTCATCAGTAGTACGAGTTCGTCTAATTCCTGGTAGCGGTCAGCTCACCGTTAACGGTCGTCCAGGAGACAATTACTTTCAATACAACTCGGGTTACCTATCGGTGGTAAAAGCTCCCTTGGAAACCCTAGGCTTGGAAAATGAGTATGACATCTTAGTCAGCGCCAAGGGAGGTGGCTTGACCGGGCAAGCGGACTCAATTCGTCTGGGAGTTGCTAGAGCCTTATGCGAACTAGATCCTGAAAACCGTTCGCCCTTGAAAATAGAGGGCTATTTGACTCGCGACCCACGAGCCAAAGAGCGTAAGAAATACGGCTTACACAAAGCTCGTAAAGCTCCTCAATACTCCAAGCGATAAACGCGCAGAACATTCAGTTTTAAGCTTGGCTCCGCCACTTGTGGGCGGAGGCTAAAGCCTCTTGACCGAAAGCTATGACTAATGGCTAGCAGCAAAAGGCTAAAATTAAGATTAGGTTGATAAAAATTTAAGTAGAGGATCGACTATGCCAAAACCTAATATTCATCCAGAGTGGTATCCGGAAGCAAAAGTCTATTGCAACGGAGAAGTGGTCATGACCATTGGTTCGACGAAACCAGAACTTCATGTTGATGTCTGGTCGGGCAACCATCCCTTCTTCACCGGTACCCAGAAAATTATTGATACAGAAGGGCGAGTCGAGCGCTTTATGCGGAAATATGGCATGCTCGATAGTCAATCGGGTTCAGCTAAAAGTTCCAAGCAGTCCAAAGAGAAATAGCAACCCTGGCTTGCCACGATCGCCCAGCTATTGAACAATCGCTGGGTCGATAGTTATGTTTGTCAGCCAATCGGCTATTTCAATGGAGCGCAAGTCATGGCGGAAACCTACCTGCTGGAGAAACTACAATCAGTCGAGCAAACCTTTAATGAGTTAACGCGGCGTCTGGCTGACCCAGATATCGCCACCGATCCGAATGAGATGCAACGGGTCATGAAGGCACGTTCTTCTTTAGAGGATGTTGTGAATACCTACGACATCTGGAAGACGACTCAGCAAGAGTTAGCAGGAGCACGGCAAGTCCTTAAAGAAGCTAGTGGCGACCCAGAGTTGCATGAAATGGCAGCCCTGGAAGTTGAGGAACTAGAAACAAAGCTCAACGACCTAGAAATTCGGCTGAAAATCTTACTGTTGCCCCGCGATCCCAACGATGACAAAAACATCATGTTGGAGATTCGGGCAGGAACGGGCGGTGATGAAGCGAGCATCTGGGCAGGAGATTTGTTGCGGATGTACTCCCGTTATGCTGAATCGCAAAAGTGGCGGGTCAAGTTGCTCTCGGAGTCGCTGGCAGATATGGGTGGCTTTAAAGAGGCAATTCTGGAAATCCAAGGCGACCAAGTTTACAGCAAGCTGAAGTTTGAAGCTGGCGTTCATCGCGTGCAACGGGTTCCGGTAACGGAAGCGGGAGGACGAGTACATACTTCCACGGCAACAGTGGCGGTGATGCCGGAAGTCGATGAAGTCGAAGTTCAAATCGACCCGAAAGATATAGAACTCAAAACAGCTCGTTCCGGTGGTGCTGGCGGACAGAACGTCAACAAAGTGGAAACAGCAGTTGACTTGATCCACAAACCCACAGGTATTCGAGTGTTCTGTACGGAAGAGCGATCGCAACTTCAAAACCGAGAGCGAGCGATGCAGATTCTCCGCGCCAAACTCTACGAGATCAAGCTACAAGAGCAACAAGAAGCTGTAACGTCGATGCGGCGATCGCAAGTGGGTACGGGTTCTCGATCGGAGAAAATCCGCACTTATAACTATAAAGATAATCGCGTGACCGATCATCGTCTGGGTCAGAACTATTCGCTCAACCCAATCCTTGAGGGCGAATTGGAACCTGTTATTCAATCTTGTATTAGCCAAGACCAGCAGGAACGTTTAGAAGAGTTGGCCGCTTCTACGGCGAGTTCGCAATCGCTGCCGTAAGACGAATAGCACCGAATTAAGCTCGAATAAGCCTCAGTAGAAATACTGGGGCTTATTGCTGGCAGTGATAGAAGAGCGATATAGCTGTCGCCATAAAGGTTAGGACAAATTGAATGGCTGAAATTACCACGTACTAATAAAAAACCTTCTGCCCTCTGCCCTCTGCCTTTTGCTATACATTATCCTGATGGACTGGATGAAAGCGACACAGTCCGCTTTCCCGTCAAAAGATAGGTCGTCATTTCTCCTTTACCCTTAACCTCGATCGCGCCGCGCTTCTCGAACAGATACTGCTGCTTCAATCGTTCGTAAGTGAATTCTGAAACTTGAATGCCACCAGCGAGTCCATGAGATTCCATGCGGCTGGCAATATTGACCGTGTCGCCCCACAAATCATAGATAAACCGTTTAATTCCAATCACTCCAGCAACAACGGGACCCGTGTTAATGCCAATGCGAATGCTGAAAGATTGGTTCTGCTCGACATTAAACCGAGCTACGGCTCGTTGCATATCCAGGGCAAAATTAGCGATCGCTTCGGCATGATCGCTCCGAGGCATGGGCAAGCCAGCCACGACCATATAAGCATCCCCGATTGTTTTAATCTTCTCTGCCCCGTGCTTTTCCGCCAGTTCGTCAAACATGGAAAACAGTCGGTTCAGCAACACCACTAACTCAGCCGCTGAAATCCGAGAGGATAACTGGGTAAAGCCGACAACATCGGCAAACAAGACTGTTGCCTCGGAAAACTGATCCGCGATTGTATGGGGCTCTAGCTTCAAGCGTTCCGCGATCGGCTCGGGCAAGATATTGAGCAACAGTTCCTCTGTCCTTTTCCGTTCGGCTTCCAGTTTCTGGTATGCCAATTCCAGTTCTCGACGCGCGTTAAACTCGGAACGTTGTATCCGTTCGTACAAAAATACCGACAAATCGCAGATAAAGCAGAACCAAAACAGGTACAGATTTAATGGGAGGTCTGAAAAAAGCTGCTGGTTTACGTTCAGATGAAATAATGCTTTTATAGCAAGATAACAGGCGGGGGCGCTCAACTGCGACACTAAATGCAGAGGCCACTGTACGGGCATCAGCGTAGCTTGCACCAAAAATGTTAGCGTCCAAGTGTAAGAATTTGGCTCAGCCTGTAGGATTAGAGCGGCTCCAATTTGTGGCACCAAAATGAGCGACCACGAAAAAAGCAAAAACAGTAGCTGCGGAAAACGGTAGCCTAAAGGAGTTTTGACGAGTGCCAAGCACAGGAGCAGGCACAGTTCAACAACACCATAAATAATCGCTACCCAGGGAAACTGCTGCCTAGACAGAGCCATGTTGAGCACCAAGGCGATTACCGTCAGGACAACACCCAAAGAAAGCCATATGGTAAAACGCAAGCGATCTCTTAAAAAACGATTGCGCCATGCTTTGTAGTCTGCTGACCAAGAGGCGGACAAGCTCGCTTTTAAAAAGGCGAGTCCTTGTCTAACGGGAATTGCCAGTTCTTTCATATCTACCCATGCTTGCATCACATTTTGTCGTTCTGGCACAGGTGCGTTTAATTCCCTGATGAAGTTGTTTTGACTAGTCCTGTTCAGCGGTATTTCCAGACCGAGATTGGCTTTTTTCCTGAGGCAGTTTTGGGGTTTTTCTAGGGTATGATTATCTGCCGCTAGTGCAAGAAGGCAGAAGTAAGGAGGCAGATGGCAGAAGGGAAGAAAGCTGTTGCAGTAAGCTTTTCAACCCTTTTTAACTGGTGAGTTATTTCTGCCGCGCTGGTCTAGTCTTCTCCTCTTATTCCCCACTCCCTGAATTTAGATAGTCTGTTGTACATTTCGGTCGAAAATACCCAGTAGATACATGCGACGGGACTAGAGTTGAGACTATCCCGTCGCTTAACGCACAGCGTTTAGAGGTTCGCTGCCAATTCCTGTCGCTTCAAAATTACCATATTTGGTCCAACGACTGGACTGCGGGCTAGTAGCGACCCTTTGAGGTCGGTGATTTCGAGTTTACTAAAATCCATTTCTCTAGACCGAAGCAGCATTTCGTCTGCTAACTTGTTTTGCTGAGACTCAGTGAGGTTGTACCAACCCTCACTGACTTTGACCAGTAAGCGGCTAGCTAGAAAGTTGGCTTCAACCGAGCGAATGAGTCCGCTACCATAGCGATCGGTAATGTCAGCAACTTGTTGTTGAATCGCGGCAATTAAACTCTGTTCTGGAGTCAGCTCTGGTGTTGGCAGGGGTTCTGGTTCTACAGGTTGCGGCTTTTTCGGAGCTTTCAATTCAGGAGGTGCTTCAATCGTATTGGGAGGAGCTTTAGCCACCTGTGCTGGCGTGTCTGGGAGAAGCGCTGCTGTTGTTACCAGAATGAGTACGATAATCCCAGCGATCGCACCTGTCAATCCCCAATCCGACAGCTTTTCATTCCACGCTGGAGGTAAGAACGAGCGGATTTTGGTGAGCGTAGTATCCCAAAATGCCTGAACTTTATTAAAACTGGGAAGCAAGCGATCGAACAAACTGGGTTTGGTTGGCGCAGATGCCAAGTCAGGCTCAGCTTTTGATTGAGCGGGTTTGGGTCTTACTGTCGGTGTATCTAAGATAGGAGCTTCCTGTAAAGGTTCTGCAACAGGACTAACCACCTCTGGTTTGGGTCGAGTTGCCGTCGTATCCACGATAGGTGCAGAGACAGATGGAGTGACAGGAGGTACTACAGGGGGAGCCTCCTTAACCGGTTCTTCCTCCAGTTTTTCTACAATCCCTTCTAGTAGACCAATCGTTCCTCGCAACACTTTGATGCCTTGAGCT
>DATNPC010000941.1:0-13743 GCA_036703375.1 Allocoleopsis sp. | reverse complement strand
ACGATGAAATAGCTGCTAAAATCGAATCTTCATCAGGATGCATCTGAACTCAACAGATTGGGTGCGTCTACTATCTCACAGACAGGATGCATCTGAACTCAACAGATTGGGTGCATCTACTGTCTTAGAAATTTCCAAAACATCAGTAACTCAATACTCAACAGATTAAGTACGTCTAGTGGTGACACTTTGTACTAGGATACGTCTTGTTTGATTTAGCTTGCCTAAAGGAGCTATGAAGATTTGTTGAATTCTCTCTATGGATGCGTAGAGACCCTGTCAAGCGCTGCCTGATGTGGACTTATCCTTGGTGCGAACTCTTGGTTCAAAACAGTCCGTTATTGCCGTAAAGCCCGGAATTCATCATCGAAGTATTTAGCGAAGAAGAAGGTTCAACTAATTTTTCCGCAGCCAATAATAAATGGTCTGCGATCGGCTCTAAAGGGTCTTCTGGAGACAGCCCAAAAAGTTGGGCATGTTTCTGGATAAACTCTTGCGAGATTTTAATGGCTTCTTCATGATAGTGAGGTTCAAAGATTCTGATCACTTCAGCTGAAATCTCTTCATTCGTCATGGTAGCTACCCAACCCAAAATTGCAAGATTACAGGATTCATAACGCTAAAAAAAATTAGACGAGTTACCTTGGCCAGATTCTCTGAGGATGAGCTAGATTTGCCACATTCTATTAACCAGATATGGAGACTTTTGCAGAGCATGTGCCAGTGTAGAAATCGTCTCCTTGCCAAGTTGTGTTAGGCAATTGCCTATTTGCGGCAGCACTCAATCTCCTGAAATGTGAACGACAACCTCACGGTAGTGACCGCGCTGCCGATGCTCCCATAGATAAATTCCTTGCCAAGTGCCTAGGAGCAATTTCCCGCGAGCCACAGGAATTTGTTCTGACGTTTTCGTTAGAGCAGTGCGGATGTGAGCGGGCATATCATCTGGCCCTTCAGCATCATGAATGTAGCTCTTGCCGTCCTCTGGTACTAATTTGGCAAAGAAATTCGATAAATCTCTGAGCACATCAGGGTCAGCATTTTCTTGAATCACCAAACTCGCCGAAGTATGGCGTAAGAAAACCGTACACAGCCCAGTATCGATACCAGACTCCGTAACAACCGACTGAACTTTTGAGGTGATTTTGGCAAAAGATTTGCCAGTAGTTTGAATTGTAAGTAGTTGCTGGTAATGAGTCATGGGTAGATTAAGATTGAACCCAAAGCCACCACTGGGTGGGGTTGAAAGCCGCCTAACCGGTCAGTTCATCCGTTGGTGTTTCTTCTACTGATTCAGCTAAGCTGGTTAAGCGATCGCTAGACGACTCATTGACCCGATCGATACGTTCGGATTCATCTGTAGTTCCTGCTGGGTCTTGCTCTGTGACCATTATCGCTGGCGGCTCAGACGATTCATTAACATCATCACTGTTTTGGGATTCGTCTTCGTTTTCTGCTGAACCCTCGCGCCAGGGAGAATCGTAATGCATCCAGGGCAGGATTGGTTTATTGGGCAGGTTACGAGTCAAAACCGTAATATTGTCTGGGTCTGGCTCCGGTAGAGTTAAGTGTCCTCCGGAAGGGGTAGTGTTAGCTTGATTAGTGTTCATAGTCTGAGTCTAGCCCAAAGTCTTTGCATCAAGTCATGGGAACAAAAGAAGCCGCTACTACATGCATCAGGAGAATCAAGGCAATACCCCAAGTAACAAAGGCAGAATACTTTAATGATAAAGACACATCCTCCAAACGCTGCCTGTTAGCATTATAGGTTTCTACTAGATTAACAATCATTTGCAATTGGTACTCTTCTGGCTGTAGAACTAGATAGCGTTCGAGAAATTTCTTGTCATCTAAATTGGGACTGACTGCTACCTGACGAGGTAAAAATGCATTAATTAGTAGAGTGAAATTTACCAGAAACCCCAAGAGTTCGGCAATACTAAAGGGGCTAGGGATAAATAATAACCGGGAGATAATTAAGCTCGTCAACAAAGCGCCGTTAGTGACAAACAAAATATTTAACTTCGTGGTTAACGTTTGATTGCGCTCTTTTTGTTGGTCGAGTACCAAGCGCACATCTCGGGCTGCCAGCTCTACAGTTGCTAGCGAGGGACTCGGTTGTGCTTCTGGTGCTATAGTTATCTCTTCTAGGGGTTCGATCAGCTCTAGACGCGCCTTTTCTGGTGTTTTGAGCGTTTCTAGTGGGGGTTCAATCTTGAGGAAGGAATTGATGGCGGCAGTCATTGGCAAGCGTTAGTCTGAGTGCATCTGGAAATAGTTGACGACGGCTTGAGCGATCGCTTCTGTACCGTCTTTTGCCACCATTTGAGATTGCCTCGGTGGCTGTAGGGGATGACGTAAAAATTCCCAGTTACCCTGGAAAAATTCTGCGGGGGTCAGAATTTGGTGATAAGCGTGATTCTGGATGCCTTCGAGCAAAAGCCACGACTCAACAAAATCCTCACGGGTGAGTGACACAATCGGAGTACCGACGCGTAAGGCTTCCGAAAACGTACTGAAGCCCGGTTTGGAAACCACTCGCCCACACAACGGCATGAGATCGATCGGCCGATAGTCTTGACCTGAAAGTTTCATCAAATTTGGCAAACTAGGCGCGCTGCCATCAAAGGTGATGAATTGCCACTCAGGAAAGTCTGATAAACCGTCGTAGGGAATTTGCTGAAGACCCAGCCCTCCAAAAGTCAGTAAGACTGTTTTGTCAGGAGGCGCTGTTAAACCTAATTTTTCCCGCAGTCGATCTAAATTGTAGCGAGGTATGCCGCCAGTTAGTCCAGTATCCGTAATATTTGGGAACGCACTCATGGGTTCGTGTAAGGGGAGGCGGAATAAGCGATCGCACAATCCGTAACTTTCGCCAATCCAATCCGCAATCTCCTCAAACTCCCCGCCCCAATCTCGATAGATATAGTCCCAGCCGAAGTTACTCATCATCCAACACGGGATTCCTGCGGCACGAGCGATATTTGCTGCCAAGGGAGGAATATCTGCCAACACCAATCCCACTCGGTTCGTGCGGATAAAGTTAACTTCGCTGGCAATAATTGAATTTTGGCTAGAGCGAATTTGTTGTAATTTTTCCAATGTCGCAGCTTTATCCATGTTCAAGCTGTCTGCTTGAATGACGCCGACATCATAGGCACGCGGCCGCTGAATAAAATCGCCTGAAATATAGGACTCCAATAACCAGCGCGGTGCTGTTGTTACCAGAATCAGCAAGATATCCGGACACAGGTGTTGAATCGCGGCAGCTACAGAAGCAGCGCGTACAGCATGACCAAAACCGTGGCTAGTAATTGCAATGTATAAAGCGGGTCGAGACATTATCTAGGCGTTGGTAAAGATTAGAGTCGAACAATGTTTGTGCCGGGTCAATGATAACCTCTTGCCACTTTTGGCAAGAAGTAGCTGTGAGAGTAGACAAAACTAGAAAGGAAATGTGGTGGGGAGCGATCGCGTCTCAAGTCACCCTGCCTGTCGGTATACTAGCCCCATGATTGACCACGATCGACTGTTTAAAGAACTTCTCTCTAATTTCTTCCCCCAATTTTTGGAGCTGTTTTTCCCCGATGTCACCACCTACCTAGAGCCTGACTCTCTCACTTTCCTACCCCAAGAAGTGTTTACAGATGTCACTGAGGGTGAGCGAAAAATTGCCGATTTAGTCGTGCAAGCTCAATTTAGCAATCAGCCATCCCTATTCATCATTCATTTAGAACACCAATCTTATTCAGCCGCCGACTTCAACAGGCGGATGTTCCACTACTTCGCTCGACTGCACGAGAAATACGCCCTTCCCATCTATCCGATTGCCCTATTTTCCTTCGATACTCCTCAACGTCCAGAACCCGATTTTTATCAAGTCCAGTTTTCAGGTTGGACGGTGTTGGAATTCCACTACCGAGTCATTCAGTTAAATCGCTTGCAGTGGCAAGATTTTGTTAGCCAGCCAAATCCAGTGGCAAGTGCCTTGATGTCCAAAATGAGGATGGAGACTCAAGAGCGTCCTATAGTCAAGCTGGTAGCCCTGCAATTGCTAGCCAGTTTAGAACTGAACCCAGCACAAGTCCAGCTGATTTCTGGGTTTATTGATACTTACCTCAAGTTGAATGCTGAGGAGGAAGCCAGGTTCCAAGAAGAGCTTGTTAGGATCGAGCCAGCTAGAGCAGAGGGAGTTATGGAAATCGTCACGAGTTGGATGGAAGAAGGGATTCAACGGGGACTGCAACAAGGACTCCAGCAGGGCCTACAACAAGGAAGGCAGGAAGGAGAATTAACATTAGTCATGCGCTTACTCACTCGACGTCTCGGGGAGGTAACTCCTCAGTTACAGGAGCGCATTCAGAATTTGTCGATCGCTCAGTTGGAAGATTTGGGCGAGGCGCTGTTGGATTTTACAAGTGTTACCGATTTAGAAGCTTGGTTGGACAGAATTGAAGAGCGCTCTCTCCTGGAAAATCGAGAGGAAATCTCTGAGAGTTGAGGATAGGAGCGATCGCTTTTTCACTATTTACAGACGCGATTGCTCCCACATCTAGAGCAGAGGAAGTCCAGCGAAGGAATGAAGAATCGGGTAAGGATGCGATCGCACAAAACCTCCCCAAAACTTCAAGTCCAACTACTCCTGATATATGGACAACTCAGAACTAGTACTACGCTACGCTCTGAAAACCTGGTTCTGCCTTGCGAGAGACGTGAGAATGTCAAAGTTTTGTAAAAATTAAACCAGATTTTATTGACTTTTAGGGTAATACGTGTATAACGAGCCACCAAAGGAAAAGCTTGGGAATCCGGGTATTTGGTTAAATATTGACCCTTCTAAGGTTAAGCAGAGAATCGATGCGATTACTCGCCGACTAGAAAGGGTACGACGCCAATCGGACTCTAAGATTGAAACAGATGACTCTATTGCTCAAAGTATTCAGCACAAATCTAAGGCGTGTCATCAATTAGCTACACATCCCGTACCAGTAGTGAATTCTGGCTGTCAGGCTCGTTCGAGCTTTATAGCCGTAAAAGCCTTGCTCTGACAGCATTCTACATTTAATTGATGACACGCCCTAGCTCTTTGGACAATAAGTAGCTAAAGCCGATCGCATATCAAACGAGTCACTACAATATTCCCCGTGTTGATGAGAGCAAGGAAAGAATAGTCAGTTCTCAACTGAGCAGGTGCTCCTAACTACACACGACTTCATAGTATCTAGCAAATCTACTTAAACGTCCCGATTGCTCCGAATTGAGTCCGGAACACATAGAAGATAGATTTCCAGACTCAGAATGGAGGGGATGCAAATGTCTAATGAGAGACTCAAACAAATAAAGGAACTAAGACAGCAAGAAATAGCCAGACACATGGCTATCTTTAGCAATAGACGCTTAGCGCCGAAATTAAAAAAGAATTCTAAGCGTCGGTTGATTGAGCTAAATGTGTTAGATGAACGTGGCGTTCTTCGGGGTGGCAATGAAGTCCTGACTGGCACCAGCCATTAAGCGATCGACGTCTTATACCAATTGGGTTTGGCTTTGGCACAAATGAACAATCCTCCGCCGGAAGCAGCCTCAAGCAATTGAGTCATTCTTATACTCAATTGGTATTATCCACCCTAATAAAAGTGGCAGGCGAGACGCCTGCCCCACAAGATTATATGTTTTTTGCTGGAAAATCGCTTCGTTGACCTTATACTTCAACCGGCGTTCGATAATCGCTCTGGTTTTTAACGTCTAATCCTTCTTGATTAGCTTGATTAGTAATCAAACGCGCTCCACGTTTGCGAGTGAAGTAATTCCACCCCCACTGAATCATTACTAATAGCTTGTTGTCAAACTCAATCAAGAAGAAGATGTGAACAAAAGTCCAGACGAGCCAAGCTAAGAAACCAGAGAACTTCACAAAACCAAAATCGACAACTGCGGCATGCCGTCCAATAACGGCTAAGCTCCCGTAGTTTGTGTAGTGGAAGGGGCGTAAGGTTGCTCCTTTCAGTCGCTTCTTGATGAGACAAGCAACATACTCGCCTTGCTGCATCGCAACGGGTGCCACTCCTGGCAGGGGTTTACCATCTTCATATTGATGAGGGAAATTTGCCAAATCCCCAATTACGAAAATACTGGGGTGCCCTTCTATGCTCAAGTCTGGCTGTACAATAACCCGTCCCGCGCGATCGAGTTGCGTACCCGTGCGTTTGGAGAGTACTTCTCCCATTCGAGATGCTTTCATACCAGCGGCCCACAGAACCGTTTGTGCTGAAATTTGTTCGATGCGATCGCCTCGACGGATAGTGACACAATTATCTTCAATATTCGTCACTAAGGTACCCGTCTCCACCGTAACTCCCAAACCATCCAATGAGGCCTTTGCGTCTGCGGATAACTCGGGCGGATAAGGTGGCAAAACCCGCTCCATGCCTTCTAAAAGCAAAATCCTGGTTTCTGAGGTATCGATGTTGCGGAAGTCCTGCTTCAAGGTATTGTGAGCGAGTTCTGCCAAGGTTCCCGCTAATTCAACACCTGTAGGGCCGCCTCCTACTATGACAAAGGTTAACCAAGCGCGGCGCTTTTCTGGATCGGTTTCCTTTTCTGCCGCCTCAAACGCGAGAAAGATGCGACGGCGAATTTCTAGGGCATCTTCTATTGTCTTCAAACCAGGGGCTTGTGGAGCCCATTGTTCGTTGCCGAAGTAGTGGTGGCTGACGCCAGTCGCGACGATCAGGGTATCGTAGCAGACTTCTTTATCCTGCATGATAACTTTCTGCTGTTGGGAATCTATATCCGTCACTTCTCCCATCAGCACTTCAGTATTTTTGTTGCGGCTGAGAACAGCTCTCAAAGGAGAGGAAATATCACCAGCAGATAAGCCACCGGTTGCTACCTGATAAAGCAGGGGTTGAAATAGATGAAAGTTTCGTTTATCAATCAGCGTAATGTTTACGGGCGCTCGTCCCAATGCTTGTGCGGCATAAAGCCCACCAAATCCACCACCAATAATGACAACGCGGTGCGGAGTCTGGTTTTTGGCTTCATTTAACATAACAATTATTCCCTCGATTATTCCCTCGATTGATTCGTCAATGCGATTGATAAGACGTTGGCACTATTAGACTCTTTGCTGCTAATGCTTAACACAAATTTATATTAGCAATGGCGTCACCTAAGTATCAATAGATACGAGTTTATTAATTTGGTAAAGTTTCCTCTATTCACTGTAAATATGAATGCGATATTAAGGAATGTTAAATATATTAAAATTCCTCTGTATTGATTGATAGTTAAAGGTTTACCCTTCACTTCAGCTGTTTCTAATCATTCATAGATACGCCTAATTCATAAGTAATACTACTCAGTAGAATAGTACCCTTGCGGGTACTGTAGAGTTCTGATTAATTTTCCACAATTTAAGGTAGACGATGCTCTCATACTTACTTAATTGCTGGGGTTAGACCAACAGTCTAAAGACATAGGAATAATGAGTAATCCTGCATTCTAAATTAGGGGACTATTGCAGGACTCAGACCATCTAAACCCAAACGTTCAGCTAACAGTCGCAATCATCAAGCAGATTGCCTTAAGGGTAAGGGAAAGAGCAATAAGTACTACACGCAACCCGCGCAAAAGCGAACTTTTGCTTGAGATAGATGCTTCAAGAGAATGTCTCCCAATTAGCTCAGCAAGACAACGTCAAATCTCCCGATCGCAATATTCAAGCTTACCTCCAAGGAGAGATTGGTCAGCTCATTGTCGGAAATCACAACATTCAAACTGGCTCGATCCACGGCAGTGTAGTGAACATCCTCTCAGCCGAGCAACAACCTCGCCTGCAACCTCGTGCTACCCCAGTCTTTTTGCTTCCCCGTCCCTTTCCTCAACTCCTGGGACGCCAAGCCGAAGTTAGCATTGCGATCGCATCTTTTCAATCAACCCACGAAAATCGATTTGGCAGGAGTTCTCACCAATAATCGTTGTACACAATAGGGAGATTAAAATGACTACATCAATAGGGATGAAGCACCAAGAATTAATCAAAACAGCTAAAACCGTACTTGGAGAATTTCAACTTTCCGCGCAGGGGTTAACCGCAGGCTCTGTAAGTTGTGCATTGATGACAAGTGCAGGCAATATTTATACAGGTATATGTTTGGATTTAGCCTGTGGTATTGGGTTTTGCGCTGAACATGCGGCCGTCGCTGAGATGCTTAAAGCCCGTGAAACTGTGGTTGACTATATTGTGGCAGTAAGTTCAGCGAGAATCATGGTGCCCTGTGGCAGGTGTAGAGAGCTGCTGGTACAGGTAAGTAAAGAGAATTTGAAGACGAAAGTAATAATTGATGACATAAGCTACGTCGTGTTGAGCGATTTGTTGCCCAAACACTGGATGTAGCACAGCCCAACAATCTGTAACATAAAATCCTTCGCTTTTCTTCGTTATACAAGAGGGCAAAAAGACCATGACCAAAGCCGATCTGGAGAGCAACGGAAAATGGTAGTCAACTACCATTTTCCCTCGTCGTCAAAGAGAGAAGACGACCTATAGCGCTTCTCAAAAGTTCCTATATTTTGCCTCTTTTTTAAATCACTGCAAGTTTTTGCTTAGGGACATAATTGGGGAAAACTTGTTGAAGTTTCGCGGCACCCATCTGGAGATGTCCTTCGAGAACCGTTGCAATGACATCTCGAAAATCAGTCGTAACGGCTAAATCACGCCCCTCATAGAGTTGAGACTCGGCTAAACCCGGCCACTCGCCATATACCTTTCCGCCTTTGAGCTTTCCACCCAACAGCCACATTACGTTACCGTGGCCGTGATCGGTGCCACCATTACCGTTTTCGCGAACGGTACGCCCAAATTCCGACATGACGACAATCGCCGTGTCCGAGTAAACGGGCCCCAATCCCTGGGCTAAAGCGGCTAACCCGTCTCCCAAGCCTTTTAAATTTCTTGCCAATTGTCCCGTGCTGCCACCCTGATTAACGTGGGTGTCCCAACCGCCTAATGCCATAAAAGCTAATTGAACAGAAGAGTCTTTAACCATCAGGCGTGCTAGCTTTTGAGCATCTCCAGCAAATCCAACTGGGGAAGGAGCGCCTTTATTGGCTGCCATCATTTCTTGCTCCAAATCGCCCATAATTTGCTGCCGCGCTGCTCGTCCTTCTTTATAAGCTTTGCTCAGAGTGTCGTTGCCACTGTAAAGGCGATCGAATACGGCACTGAATTGAGGACGATCTAAAGGCAAGGCGCGATCGGCATCTCTGCCTACTGGCAAGCTGGCAACCGACATCCGTCCCGTCAAGATGCGCGGTAGGGTTGCCCCAACATTCACTGCTTGGATGGGGGATTGGGAGGGAAGAGCGGCGAGTAGTCGGTTCATCCAGCCATCGGATGTATTCTTGATGCCGGGAGTACCGCTTTCCATGTAGTCTTGAGCATCAAAATGCGATCGCGTCGGATCGGGAGAACCGCAGGCATGGACGAAGGCTAAACTCCCCTGTTTCCATAAGGGCATGACAGAACTGAGTACTGGGTGTAGCCCAAAACGGCCATCTAAATCGAGTGCGCCGTTTGCTTCATTGGGAGGAGCGATCGCAATGAGCGATCGAGCATCGTAGTAAGCATTTTCCCCGTGGGGAATTACGACATTGAGTCCATCCACCGCCCCGCGCAGAAATACTACAATTAATCGTTTAGGATTGCTGTTGCTAGTAGCGCTTCTAGCTGCCCAGGCATGAGTCCCAATCGACACCATTGATACACCGGAAGCCAATCCTAATTGCTTCAGAAATTTACGTCTATTCATGGTTTCTTGTTGTTTTTTGCTTGTTGCTTGTTGTTTGTTGCTCACTAGTTCTTGTACAAGGTTTGGTGGGATTCAACCCAATACCCAACAACCAATAACGAATAACTAGTACCTCATAAATTCCGGACTTCCTAGCATCGATGCTGCTTTCATCGCTTCTGGGGTACTTTCGATAACTTGCTGGGTTTGAGGTGAAAAATTGTTCCCCAATGTTGTGGCTAATTGTTGAGCATCTATGGGTTGATTGCCAGCAAAGCGCCCGTTTGCGATCGCGGTTGTTAAGCTGATGCGACGCAACATTCCATCAGGGTTGAGCCATGCTTCTTCTGTATTTTTGTAGCCGTCAGGAGTTTGACAGCCATAAAGCGGCATTCCCATTTGCTGGAGGGTACCAAAGACGGGGCGAAGATTTTGGAGTTTAGTATCAGTCGCTCGCAGGGCTGAGATGGTGTACTGGTATGGGGTCTTAAATTTGGTGTTGTAGGATTTAGGGTTGAGAAATTCTGAGCTAGAAAATAGAGTCGCTAGCACTGCACGAATATCTCCATCCGTGTCGAGAAATCGCTTGCTTAATTGGTCAACTAACGCGGCAGGTGGCTCATCGGCGACAAAATATTGGGCCAGTTGATAACTGATATGACGTGCGGTGGCAGGATGGCGCGCTAGGATATCTAAGGCTTGCTCGCCTTCTGCCATACCACTACCTTTAATAGTTTGTCCCAGAAAGACCTTATCGCTAGAATCGTGACGATCGGCATCAAAATAAAATCCGGTGCGATCGGCGGTATCCATTTGACGAGGGCGAGGAAATCCCCAACCTGTGAGGATGCGGGCTAGGGTAATCACATCTTGTTGGGTATAGCCACCATTTACTCCTAAGGTGTGGAGTTCCATTAACTCACGCGCATAGTTCTCGTTGAGTCCCTTGAATCTGCCTTTTGCACCAGCACTATTAGGGGCAGTGTTTTGCCAGTTGTCTAAATAAAACAGCATCGCTGGATGCTTGGCTGTCGCTTCTAGTAAGTTGCGAAATTTCCCCAAAGCATGAGGACGAATGGCTTGTTGTTCGTAGCTGCCAACGAGAACCCGATCTAAACCTTTTCCCGAAAAAACATTGAAGTGGTTGTACCAGAAATCGACCATCACCTCTTCGAGTTGGCGAGGGCTTTCGATGGCACGCAACAGACGATTCTGAACTGCTTGTTCTAGGACTTTGCGGGCTTGCTGGCGTACTGCCATGACAGCTTTTGGATCGCCCGGTTGACCTTGTTGATTCTTTCTGCGTTGCCTATAGGCTGTCGTCAACTCAAGCGGACTCATCTGCAATGTTTCTAGACTCGCGAGTTGCTGAGTCAGAGATTGAGGTTCGCTCAGAGACGTTGGTGTGAGCTGAGATTGGATATAAGCCTCAATGCCCATCGATTTGACAGCTTCAATATCTCCAGGACGAGGCCCAAAGCTTAGACGATTGATAACGTGTAATATTTTCGCGTCAACAGGGTCAGGAGATGCAACAGCATAACTGGGCAGTTGCAACCCCAACCACAGAACCAATGTTAGTAAAAGCGATCGTACCCAATGGTGTAACTTCAGGCTCATTGATGAATGCTAATTGTGCGTAGAGGGCTGTTGAAGAAAGCATATTGAGCAAGAGATTGAAGAGTTGATACCTACCATGCACGACAGCTATGCGGAAGCTGTCCTCAATATAGACTGAGTTTCTCCCGAAATAGTTCATCTAATTTCTAACCGCTCGTTCCCGCACCCAACGCTCGATCCGGGGAACTTCAAAGCGATCGCTTCCATTGATATGCTCGGTAATGTGGTAGCGTAGCAGTCGCTGTCGGGCTGTCTGTACTGGCTCGTCCCCTACAGAGGTCACTAGCTGGATTAGAACTGTTTCAAATTATAAAAATATACGATTAAGTTATTTGTTGTCGGCACAACCATACCTAAGATAGGTACATTAAGTTCAAGATGCTTTGACAAGGTATTCACCAGTCAAATTGGGTAGTCATGTACCGCATTTCTCGTCGCCATTTCTTGCAGTTTGCTGGCTCAACTCTGGCAACTTTGGGGTTAAGCCAGCTTAACATTCAACAAGCAGAGCGCTACGGAAAAGTTCTGGCAAAAAGCACTCCTCGCAAACTGGCTTTACTCGTTGGCATCAATCAGTATCCATATCCTGATGCCTTAGAAGGGTGTGTCAACGATGTAGAGTTGCAGCGTCATCTCCTCATCTATCGTTTTGGCTTTAATCCTAAAGATATTTATACTTTGACGGATGCACAAGCGACTCGTTCTGGCATTCTAGACGCTTTTGAAGAGCATTTAATTAAACAGGCAAAGCCTGGGGATGTGGTGGTGTATCACTACTCTGGGCATGGTTCTCAAGTTCTCGATCCAGACTCGATTGCTGTTAATTCAACTGACCCTGATGGTAAATTAAGCGGTACTTTCGTTCCGGTTAATAGTAGTTTACCTGTTGGATATCCCGAAAAAGGTGGTATTGTGCAGGACATCATGGGACATACGTTGTTCCTGTTGATGTTAGCTATTCCGACAGAAAATTTTACGGCTGTTTTAGATAGCTGTTTCTCTGGTGCGGCTACGCGGCTATTCCGGGTTCGGGCGCGAGAGGGAGGTAGCAACCTACAGATTTCTCCTGATGAAAAATTGTATCAAGAGATGTGGCTGTCACGACTGAAGCTTTCTCGTGAAGAATTTATCAAGCGATATCGGGCGGGAGCTGCGAAAGGTATAGTCTTAGCAGCAACGAATCCTAAGCAAAAGGCGATCGATGCTCAGTTAAATGGTTTCAATGCAGGACTGTTTACCTATCTATTGACATCCTATCTCTGGCAGCACACCAGTACACCAGAAAGTGCGATCGCATTTACTAGACAAAATATACCTGGGAAGTTCGACCAAACTCCCTATGCTGATATCAAGGTGGGAAGCGGGTATGAAAAGCAACCGATTTATTTCATCAACACTCCAAGTCCGACAGCAGAGGCAGTTGTGACTGAGGTGAACGGAAATCAAGCGAAGCTGTGGTTGGGTGGAGTGGATTTGGATGCGATCGATAATGGTACGGTGTTTAGTGCGATCGATGGTAAGGGTAAGGTGACAATGCGATCGCGTAATGGGTTAGTTGGAGATGCGACAGTAGAGGGTGTTGTTAAACCGGGGATGCTGTTGCGGAAAGCGTAGGTCAATATATACGCTGTAGGGGCACGATATTATCGTGCCCTTGATGGTTATTCCGCTCGGAAAAACTCCAGTAATTATTGAGAGCAAGGAGAAGCGATGTACGAACTTAAGATTCAGAAGATTGGTGATTCTCTAGGAATAACCCTACCCGATGAAATTTTACAACAGCTACATATTGGGGAGGGGGATAAGGTCTTTTTGACAGAAACCACTGATGGAGTTCGCATCACTGCCTGCGATCCTGAGTTTAAAAAGGCGATGAAAGCTTACAGGAAAGTTAGCGAGAAGTATAAAAATGCGCTGCGAGAGCTTGCCAAGTGAGCAATCAGTTCCGTCTATTGAGTGAATTCAACTAGAATTACATATGCAATCTTTCCTCTATGGCTCTCTGGCGACTGTACTACCATCTGGTTTGGGGAACGAAAAAGCGTCAGCCTCTGATTAATCCTGGCAGAGAGAAGATTCTTTACGATTACATTATTGGGAAATCCGACGCACTATCGTGTATTATCCATGCGATCGGTGGCATAGACGATCATATTCATTTAGTTGTTTCAATTCCCCCAGCGCTATCAATCGCTGATTTCGTCAAAACCATCAAAGGTAGTAGCGCCTACCACCTGAATCAAGATTTATCCACTACAAACGATAAATTTGCGTGGCAAGAAGGATATGGTGTGTTTTCTCTGGGAAGTAAGCAACTGGAGCAAGCTGTAACCTA
>DATNPC010000940.1:0-2500 GCA_036703375.1 Allocoleopsis sp. | reverse complement strand
CATCCCTCGTAGATTTTTGTCCTTGATTGAGCGATACGTCTTGAAGATAATGACCGTCAAACTAGTGACCAGCGCTAGAAATGCTAGGGTGCCAAAAGGTCCGACTTCATACAGCACTTTAGGATAGTAAGTTTCCACCAACTCCGTTTCACCAAAGGTACGAGCTGAATTAGTCGCTCGTCCCAACCCTCTACCCAGTAACCCCTGTTGTTGCCGAATCGCCCAATCAAACTGCCCTTGAATAAACGCTTGTGGTGGCGACGCTTCCCAACGGCCGATAAAACTATCAATTCGCTCTTGAACCACTTCGGGATTGACAGCAGCAGCGATACCTAAAATTAAAGCCAGCCCCAATCCAATGGGAATAAATCGTTTGAGGTTGGCAACTTGACCCGTCAGCACCAACAGAATGACAACAATAATCGGTACTAGTGCCAGGGCAATTCGTTGACCAGAAATTACCGCATTGACCAAGACTACTGCCATCCCGATTAATCCACTTATTCGCCAGAATGGTGATGGATCGTTGAATGCTGTAGCAAAGGTAAAAAATGCATTAGAAATTAAAAACCAAGCCCACTGCCAAGGGGCAACAAAGGTTCCTGGTAAGCGAATTACATTCTGTGAGGGACTGTAAACTAAGGAGCCACCCACAAAACACTTAGCATCCAAAGTGGCTTTAAATAGATCGGAGCCTGTAAGGTGATCGGTGCCAGCACATATTCCCGTGCGGAGCATCATGTATTGCATGAATCCGAGAACGCCGCAGATAATGGCAAGCACAACCTGTAGGCGAGTCAAGAAGAGTAGTTGTTTCTTGCTACGAATTAGATAGTAGGCACAAAAAATTAAGGGAATATATCCTAGAAAAACTTTTAAACCCAGCAGTCCCATTAATAGCGGTTGACCCGATTCACTATGAGTAATCTGCTGAGAGCCGTTGACCACTAGCAGTGTCATTAAACAAAATACTAACAGAATTCCTAGAGTAGGCTTTAGACCCTTAGGAATTAAAATAGGTAGTCGTTTCTTTTGACAATACTGTACTAGTGCAATTAGGGCAGGAATATAGAAGCCATCTTTAGCTAATTGAAAAACAATATTTCCCTTGCCAATCCAATACGTGACAGTGCCACTAATCGGTAGGTAAATTAGAAATACCCATATCGCTTTTCGGGGATATTTGTAGGCAAATCCAAAACAAGGGATGGCTAGGGCAGCAACACCAACTTTTGGACTTACAGCAAGACCCAGTACAATGCCCAGAACGGTAGATAAGAAAATGCTAACCGTAATAAATTGAATCAGTTCTTTACGCGCTTGCTGGGCTTTGCGCTTTTTCGTCAGTCGCTCCTTCAAGCTAAGCGTTGAGTCGCGAGAATTCTTGGTTCCTGGCTTGGATTTTTTCTTGGACTTGAATTTGGGCATTGCCTCGTACTACTTACTCCAGCGACCCTTCTCACGATTTTGGCACACCAGTACAAGCAGAGATTGAAGTTATAACTGAGTCTGTAGAGGATGGAGCGAACAAACAGGAGTGGGCGATGGCACGAGATGAGGCATATCGGGAAGCCGAACAGCGCATCGAAGCAGCACGGCAAGCGGGAGCCATGGAATTCGATCTCATAACAGGGTGCAGCAATTCGAGCGAAAGGCGCAGTGTTGCGAAAACTTCACACTCTACTGAAAGAAAAAGACCCTGGTTTTGGCGGACTGGTGCAAGGGCAAAATAAACGCCGCAAGTTTTTATGGGTGCATCCTCAGTTTGTGGATGAGTATTAAATTGGGGTGTTTCCCCTCAACGACAAACAGCTCATATGGGAGCATCCCAATTTTGCAACTTGCCCTAAAAATGAACGACAGAATGAGGTTTTCAGAGATTTCTAGGAATGTTTTTGCACATTTGGGATGCTCCCGCTCATATGATGTCCGGTTGATTACCTGAATAAAAACATGTTTGCCGTGAGTGCTTCAGCGCTCGCTCGAAAGAGGACTAGAGTCCTCACTACAAACTTCCTCATAGGTTTTTGAAGTTAGGTTTCATCCAGGTTCAACCCAACCTACGATTTATTGCTGGCAAAACTAACATGCTCCCCATTCAAATTCTCGCTATTACACCCCATATTTCGACAAAAATCAATGAATACTTTCAGTTCCAGCCAAGAGATAACTCTGTTCTAGATGTTATCGTAGGTGACGATAAGGCTCGCTAATCTAGCATCCATGATTCTCTTGCTCAAACTATTGAAATTCTGTGTAGCAATTACTCTAATCTTAATTGCTTTTTATTTGAGGACGCCTTTTCTAGCTGGGTTAAGAACTGAGCTATTTTGGGTTGTTTTAGTATGCAGCTTAGGACTTTTCATCTCTGAAAATGTAGCGCTAAAAAAGGATTATTACAGCCGAAGAATCATTATTAGCTTTTTAACCTTGACGTTCGCTTCACTAAGTTTTTTCAAGACGGTTGTCCCTGAAGTCCACTTTATTTTGCTAAAACACA
>DATNPC010000939.1:0-6524 GCA_036703375.1 Allocoleopsis sp. | reverse complement strand
AATTTGAATGGCACCCTTAAGTACGAAAATCTCCAAATCGGCAGTAAATATTCCAGACGGTGCCTCAAAATGTGGCGGTAACACGACTCTTGAAGTGGATGCACCGCAGTCATGCCACGTCAGCAATCGGCGGCTTGCAGGTACTACATTTTCGGGCATTCCCTTCACTCGCCAACCCTGTTCTTCTGGCACTGTATTTGTATCAAAGAACTGATATTGACGCGGTATGTATTCTTTGGAGATTGCTGTGCGCCTTCCAGATAGATTCATCCGTCCTCTACCGTCTCCACCCCAATCCTCTTTTATCGGCGCTGCTTGCAAAAAGTCATCAGCTTCTTCTTCGTATCCAGACGCGAATTTATTTTCCATAGAATTCACACTGTCAATCATCAAATGAAAATGTATTGCGCCTTAATCTTTTAAGGCGCTTCACTATGTAATTTATTTGTTAATTACGACAGTTTCAGTTCGTGTTGCTGTTAGCTCTAGGGTGTATTTTCAAACCCTTCGATCCCCCCAGCCCCCCTTAAAAAGGGGGGAGAATCTGCTCAAAGTCCCCCTTTTTAAGGGGGATTTAGGGGGAGCTACACCGACATTAACGAAGCCAATAAACTTTGAAAACACGCTCTATCTAATTCCCACTCAATTGCCTAACCCGATCGCGAAAGGCTCTTAAGGTAGGGCTTCTGCCAAGGGCTGCACTTTGCGAGACAAACTCAGTTATCAGTTCAATAATGGGTAATCCTGGAAAGGTGGGGCTGCTTTGAGATACAATCTAGTGTCCCTCGTGCAGGATGTTGATTTGTAACCTATTGTTTTCGTATCGCCACAGTTCGGGGACTTGCAAGACTTCATAAGCATTCAGCTGTGTTTTAGAGGTAACATCGATTTCGATCGCTAAATCGGGGGGTGGATCTACCGTTAGATCGACGCGCCGTTTTCCTCTCATCACCTGATGGTTTTGGATGTAAAAACATTGATCTGGCTCAACTCCGCCTTTTTGAGTTTCTCGTTTGAATGTAGTGGAACCAAAGCACTCGCAGTCCATTGCTAATTCTTCTAGCAATATCTTCACCATGTCGCCAATCAGTTCTTTGTCTACCTCATGTTCTGGTAGTGGCATCCTAATCTCTAATGTTCCTTGGCTGTAAGCTAATCGAGCAGCACGGTGTTCGCCCAATTCTTCTAAAATGGCTTCAAATTCTTGCCAGCTTACTTCGTGTAACAGCAATCGCTGTCCTGGGGGAATATCTAACTGTCTAAGTTGAAGTGTCACCATTTTTGACTGCGGCTGGGGATGAGTTCCATATTGTGCATTTAGCAATCATCGCATCCGTTCTTCTTGGATTAGCGTGCGTTGGTAGATGCGATCGCTTTTAAACCAATGCCAAGTTCGCGATCGATAGTTATTGCAGGGACTAATTTGAATCATTTCATATAAATACGCATTCGGGATGCCCTTGTAACCAAACCACAGAATAATGGTTGAATCATCGACTTCCCAGGCTTTTCCTTCGATGCGTTCTGTATCAAACCAAAGCTTATTGTCACGATAGGTGCCGGGAAATTGATGCTCTTCCTGTTTTCCATCAGTCCACTTATAGCGGTTAATTTGGTAATAGGGGTAGGAACCGTCTTCAGGAAACTGGCAGGTTAAATGCGACTCGTGCTTATCCAGAATATTGCCCTCAAGATCGACGAGCGTATACGTACCCACCCAGTCGCCCTCATGTCGCATAAGTACCGGCATTCCATCTCGGATGCTAGACATTCCTAATCCTCCGTTTTCTGCCAAGATAATTATTGGTTATTAAACCACCAAGGGTTAGGAAAGGTTCCAGATTTAATCAAAAAAGCTTTTTTTCGCAGAAATCGTTTGAGGGCAGCTGAGCCCATGCGCGATTCACCCATCCCGGAAAATTTGAAGGCCTGTTTTTCTCCTTCGTGCATGAGTGCGGTTAAAGCGGCATCATTGATACTGATGGCACCTGCATGAATATGGCGTGCTACTTCTAATGCTTGGGCTTGGGAACCAGCAAACACAGCAGCACTGAGTCCATAGATGCTATCATTCGCCAGTGCGATCGCTTCTTCATGCGTGGAAAACGACATAACCGGCATAATTGGCCCGAAGGTTTCTTCCGTCGTCACCTTCATCGAATGGTTAACCTGAGTCAGTACCGTAGGACGGCACCAAAATCCCCCGCCAAGCTCTTCAACCTTGCCGCCGCAGCGAACAACTGCCCCTTTCTCAAGAGCATCGCGTAGGTGTTCGATAATAATCTCCGCCTGTCTTTCCGCAATAATCGGCCCAATTTCTCCGCTATCAACCGATGGATAAGCCAGTTGAAGACGCTGCGATTTTTCGACCAGTTTCTCAACAAACTGCTCGACAATCGACTCTGTCACATAAATGCGCTCAATGGAGAGGCAAGATTGTCCGGTATTCACCACTGAACCCCACAGGATGGCCGAAGTGGCTAAGTCTAAATCGGCTGATTCGAGTACAATAGCTGGGTCTTTGCCTCCTAACTCTAAAAAAGCAGGAATGAATCGGCGTGCTGCTGCCTCTGCCACTTTTTTCCCCGTAGCCACACTTCCGGTAAAGCAGATCAAATCTACACAATCGATTAAAGCGGCACCTGTGTCTCCTGCCCCTTCGATATAGACTAAGACATCACGTAATTTGGGAACAGAAGCGATCGTTTTTCTCAAGGGTTGAATGAAGCGAGGCGCAAGTTCGCTCGGCTTCACGACAACAGCACAGCCTGCCAGTAATGCAGGAATGGCATCGATTGTAGACAACAGTAGTGGGAAATTCCAGGGACTGATGACACCAACCAAAGAGTAAGGCACTAAATCTTGTTGCAGCTTGATAAAAGGAATTGCTGTGGCTTTTTCCTCCTCTTTTGCCAACAATTTTGGTGCTAACCGACACCAGCGATCGAGGCTAGAGATAAACGAGTCAATTTCAAGTACTGATACGGATAATCTCCCCGTGTCAGTGACTAAAGCGTCGAGCAGTTTATCTTTATGAGTTAGAATCGCCTGTTTCCACTGTTGTAGTGCCTCAATTCGTTGATCTAATCCTCCTTGCTGCCAATCGATTTGAGCTTCGCGCAAGCCGGTACATTGAACTGCTAATTCATCAGGTGTCGGTGATGTAATCCAGTAGTCAACTTTTCCGCTGCGGGGATTGCGAACGCCAATGTTTCCAACCATCGTTCAAATGATCCCCAGCTTGGCTAGACGTTCAATCGTTTCTCGCTGAGTTTGGATAAAGTGTTTCCGATCTACTTCTCCATCAAGCATAGTATTGGCAGGGTAAAAGTGAGACTGGCGGTAACTGTCTGCATAGAGTTCTAAGCGTTTTCGGGAGAGTAGGTTATTCAATCCCGGCCGACGACGGTATCGGCGCAACGCACCTAAGTCAATTTCCGCAAATGCTGCCATACTTTCTCCCGAACCTGTTTCCGCTAAAACGAGTCCTCGATAGTCAACAATTTTAGAACCACCGTCTGCTGAAGCGATGGGGATAGAGATATTAGCGATTCCTGCTGTATTGGCTGAGACGACATAAGCCATATTCTCGACAGCGCGAGAAATCTTAGCCGCTTCTTTAGGCGATCGCTCTTTTCCATACACTTCTGAGGTCGAATGGAGAAAGATTTCCGCCCCTCGCAAGGCTAAACACCGTGCTACTTCAGGATATAAAATCTCTTCCGATGCTAGGGCAGCTAAATTGCCGATCGCAGTTTTAGCAACGGGAAAGACACCATCTAAACCATAACAGTCGAGATACTTGTCCCAGACATCGTGTGGTGTCGGGGCAAACATGGAATTGAGTCGGCGATATCGCAAGACTATCGAGCCAGAGGGGTCGAGGATAAAGCACGCCTGAAAGTATAATCCGGGAAAATTTGGATCGAGTTCGTAGGCGTTGCCAGCGAGAAAGATGCCATGTTTCTGAGCAATTTTTCCTAAAGCTTCATACTCAGCACCATTCATTTCCAGACAAGCTTTTTCTCCCCAAACTAATAGGGACTCTCCCATGGGGAAACCAGTCAGGAAATATTCAGGCAGTACTACCAGCTTACAGTCCAATCCAATAAAGGCGATACTCCCAGCGATTTGATCTCCTAATCGGCTGATAGTTTGTTGCATCAGCGATCGCGCTTCAGCACGATTTCGCGCTTGGTTAATGGCGTGGCAGGTAACCTGGAGTGCCACAGCCCTGAATGACTCGATCGTATTGCTGAACTTTTCCATCTCCTTGCCGCTTCTCCCAGTTTTGCAACTATTGGCGGAGCTTACGCTCTGTTTAGAGCAACTATACCTCAACACCTTTACTCAGCGATCTGAGTCGGGAGCATCACAATGAGACCATAAATAGCATTTTCTTGTGGGGTAGGCGTCTCGCCTACCCAGTATTAGAGCGGGCTTTCTGGCCCACCCCACAAGAGTGTATTTGCACATTTGGGATGCACCCTTTGAGTCAATCTCTAAACTCAAAAAAATTACGGACTATTAGCTTACTTATACATAAGAATTTGTATTTAATCCAAAATTCCTCATAATTTTGGATTAATTTTTGTTAGGCTTTCTGAAGCCTCAATATTTGTGGCGTTTACCCTGAATATACGGGAGAACCGAGTAGCTTCTACTCGTTCGTTCATTATCAATACGAATGAAGCTTTATGAGTCTTGATCTATTTTGCGAATTATCGCGGGACTTATTCTGTATCCGTGAGTCCAACGGATATTTTGAACCGCTGAATTCGGCTTGGGAAAACCTACTGGGTTGGACTCGCAAAGAACTTCGTTCTCGACTCTGGAGTGAGTTGATCCATCCAGATGACGTACAAGTCAGTTTGAATGCGGAGACGCAGTTTACCCAAACAGACGTGGTGGAATATGAAAATCGTTATCGTCACAAAAATGGAAGCTACCGTTGGCTGGCCTGGAGAGTGTCACGCCAGGGGGATGGATGCGTCTATGCCGTTGCCAAGAACATTACTGCGGAAAAAGAGTTGGAAGAGCAACTGCACCTGCTCTTGGATGCGGCTAATATGGGTTTTTGGCATTGGGATATTCCAACTGGATCTGTCACGTTATCGAATCACCTAGAACGACTGTTTGGCTTAGCTCCGAACACGTTCGATGGTACTTTTGCAGCCTTTTTTGCCATAATTCACCCGGACGATCGCGATCGCTTTCACCAAGCAACCCGTCATTCTCTGGAGACAGGCAAGGACAGCGACATCGAATTCCGCGTTGTCTGCTCCGATGGCAGCATTCGTTGGATGGAAAACAAAGAGCGGGTTGTTTTCGATGAAACCGGCCAGCCAGGACATGTCACTGGGTTCACTTTAGATATTACCGAGCACAAGCTGGCCGAGGAGCAGCTACGCCAATCGGAAGAACAACTGCGACTGGCCCTAGATGCTGCCAACATGGGCTTTTGGGCTTGGAATATTCAAACGGGAACAGTTACTTGGTCAGATAATTTCAAGCGCATCTTTGGCTTGCCTCTCGATATTGAAGAGGGTAGCTACGAGCTTTTTTTATCGACCGTTCATCCCGAAGATCGCGATCGCGTCCACCACGCTAGCCTGGGTTCTTTTCAGTCGGGGGAGAGCGGTGCGATCGATTACCGCATTGTTTGGTCTGATGGTAGCATTCATTGGATAGAAAGTCTGTTTCAGTTTTTTTTAGATGAAACAGGCAAGCCCATCCGTAAAACTGGGCTGGATTTAGATGTTAGCGAACGCAAACTTGCCGAGCTAAAACTGCAAGAATCGCTTCAGGAAAAAGAGGTCTTGCTCCAGGAAATTCACCATCGAGTTAAGAATAACTTACAGGTTATTTGTAGCCTTCTGGACTTGCAAGCCCAGCGTCTGGAAGAACCAGCGATGCAGGAGGTATTCCGGGAAAGCTACAATCGCATTAAATCGATGGCACTAGTTCACGAGAAATTGTATCAATATAGAAATTTTGTCAGCATCAATTTTGCCGAGTACATTGAAAGCTTAACCCACGACTTATTTTATGCATATGAAGTCAATACTAGTCACATTACTCTAGAGTTAGATGTTGACGAAATTAGTCTCAATATTGAGACCGCGATTCCTTGTGCGTTGATCGTTAATGAGTTAGTGTCAAACGCTTTAAAATATGCCTTTGTCGATAGCCAAGAAGGACAAATTACGATTGCTTTCCATCCTGAAGATAGTCAGCAGTTTACCTTGGTGGTTAAAGATAACGGTCAAGGACTTCCCCAAGACTTTGACTGGAATACCAGTGATTCACTAGGGTTGCAGCTGGTGAATGTTTTAATCCATCAACTTGAAGGAACACTAGCAGTAGACTCTAGTAGCGGCACGGAATTTAGAATTTGCTTTTCGGAACTTATTTAAATCGAATGGTATTGACTTTAAGGCGAAAGTTGCAGGTATTAGAAAAAACCCGGACTTGGGGGACGTTGCCCCCCAAACCCCCAGTGGGGGACGAAGTGCCTCCCCCAC
>DATNPC010000938.1:0-9537 GCA_036703375.1 Allocoleopsis sp. | reverse complement strand
GGATTGTCCACTGTTTCGACACTAACCACAAGAGATGCCAACGACGTGATTCCACTCGCTCTCTCGCACAGAGGTAGCGCTCTTTGAGTTCGCTGCTTGTCAAGTAAGGTTGGAGATGTGCTTTTTTAACCATGTCTCCAGGATGCGATCGCCTTTTTAGAGATTATCCTTCCTGATAAAGGGGGTAGTCAACCCGGATTTGGTATGATACACAGCCGATCGTGCTGATGGCGCGATAGCACCACATACCTCTCATCGAACAGTTCGATACGGAGAACATGCGACAGTGGTATGTGTACCCAACGACGGCGAAGTGGGGTAAATAGTTGTAATCGCAACGCTTGAGGCTCAATGACAATCTCTACAACCGCCCATTGCAAGCAGACTTCACCACACGCTGCAGGCGGATCGACATAATAGACTGGTCTGCTAACGAGAAAAAGCCCAGCAACGGCTAGAAAAATCAGAGCAACAAACCAGGGAATCAGAACGGCACCTGTCCAAATGCTTTCTGTTTGTAGAGAGCTAAGCCCTTGCCGAATGAAGAGGACACTCAATCCAGACATAGAGACAGCCACCAACAGATTAATAGTAACGTCATCTGGGAGACTGAAACTGACCTGCTGGTCGGTTTGCTTAACCCGGATACGGTTTCCTGTAGGCGGCTGGCTCATTTTTGGCATTGAAGTGGCTCAAATAGCAATTTTTTGGGTTGATGGTAATGCGTTAACGCGATCGGCACAAGCTAACTATTTCGCGATCGCAATTCTCGATACAGATGGCGAGAGCTTAGAAACAGTGCTATTCATCTCAAGAGTGCTGCTCGCGATCGGGTTGAGCTAAGGGAAGTGACAGGAGTTTAGTGGTCTGGAACTGACAGCGATCGAGATAGATTTGGGCAACGGTATCCTGTGGATTCATCTCCAAGACGGCTTCAAACATTTTTGCCGCTTCATGGAACGCTCGCTTGTGGTAGAGCCACAGTCCGCTTTCAAACATCTTGAGCGTGGCTAATTTGCCTTGTCTGAGTTCCGGATCGTCCCCATCAAATGCTTCAAAGACAGCGACGGCTTTTGTCTTTCCCTTGACTTTGACTTGCTCGATGAAGCGAATACTATATTCGGCGGGATGATGCAAGCGAGCTAAGGTTTGATGCGTAATTAGCAGCGATACCTCTCCATACTCTTTCGTCAAATTTTCCAAACGAGAGGCTAAATTGACGGCATCGCTAATCACGGTACTATCCATCCGATGTTCTCCACCCACAGTACCAAGCATCAACGTGCCTGTATTAATGCCAATGCCAATCCGAATGGGTTTATAGCCAGCTTTCACGCGATATTGGTTATACTCAGTCAATCGTTTCAGCATGGCAATTCCCGCTTTGAGGGCATCATCCGCATCGCCACTAAACAGTGCCATGATGCCATCTCCGATATATTTATCAATAAAACCCTGATTTTCGATGATGGCTGGCTCCATGCGCGAAAGAAAGGCATTGATAAATTTGAACACATCCTGGGGAGGTAGGGTTTCGGCGAAGGTGGTAAAGTCGCGAATATCGGCAAATAGCACGGACATTTCTTGCTGTACCTGATCGCCTAATTGCACATCGGCAATGCTTTCCTTATTCAAACATTGGAGAAATTGACGAGGCACGAAGCGGGAGAAGGCTTGATTGAGTTGAAAGAGTTCTTTGGTGAAATGGAGGCGATCGCTTTCTGCTTTCTTCCGGGCTGTAATGTCTTCAACAAACCCTTGATAGTAGAGGAGGGATTGGTTGAAATCGAAGACAGCTCGCGCATTTTCATTAATCCAAATGATACTGCCATCTTTGCGATAAACCTGAGACTCAAACCCAGATACCGCTCCGTATTGCTGCATTAATGTAAGAAATTCAATCCGACTGTGCAAATCGACGTACAGTTGACGATTGATATCGGTGATGCTTGCCATCAAATCTTCAGGGGAATCATAGCCATATAGCTGTGCTGTCGCTTGATTGGCACTGAGGAAACGACCATCAGGGGTAATTTGAAAGATACCTTCCAAGGCGTTTTCAAAGATTTGTCGATACTTTTGTTCTGCCTTCAACAGACGACTTTCTTTCTGATGCAGTTGGTCGATCAGCACTGTCTGCTCGCGGTTAAACTTTGCCAACGTCTGATTCATTTCTTGCAGTTGGACGTTCAAGTGTGCCAGCGACTGATTCATTTCCTGAAGCTGGATGTTTTGTTGTGCTAGCTTTTTCTCCTGAGCATAGCTATTTACAGCTTCTTTAACGGTTAAACTGAGGTCGTCTGGTTGCCACGGCTTAGCAATATAACGATATAATTGACCATACTTGATTGCATTGCTCACGGCTTCCAGGTCAGCTTGTCCTGTCAGCATAATTTTGAGGGTTTTGGGCAAAAGACGATGGACTTGCTTTAATAGTTCGTCTCCCTTCATTTTGGGCATTAAATAATCCGAAATGATTAAGGGAAATTCATACCCATCTTCTTGCAATTCTTCAATTAACTCTAAGGCTTCCTCTCCTCCTTCAGCGATTTCAATTAGGTAATCATCGCCGATCGCCTCTTGAAGCTCTGCTCTAAGGCTTCTGAGGACAGTGGTTTCATCATCGACACAGATAATTACCTGTTTAGTCATAGTTCGTTGTTTGTTGTTTGTTATTTGTTGTTTGCGCTCGCAGTTAATTCCAATCTGTAAAATTACGTACCTTACTAAAAACCGATAACAAACAACGAATCCCTAATCTTACGCTTAGCGTCTGTCATAGTTTTGCCAATCCCGATCGAATCGTTTCCACTAATTCTTCTTCAGACCAGGGTTTAAATAGACAACTATGTAGATTGGCCTGCTCTTTCGCCCGTTGGATTGACGCTTCATCGGCTTGACCCGTGAGCATGATGGTAATAATGTTGGGAAATCGTCCGTGGACGCGAATGAGAAATTCATCCCCATTCATACCGGGCATTAACCAATCCGAGACAATTAGAATAATACTAATTTCCTCTTCATTCAGTTCATTAATCACCTCTAGCGCTTCATCGGCATCTTCAGCAATTTCATAGAGGTAGGTATCTCCAAACGCTTCTTGGAGTTGCGTCCTGAGACTCTGCAACACGACTTTCTCGTCATCAACGCATAGAATTACTGGTTTAGACATTGGCAGTCTCCTGGACTAACTGAATGGGAAGAAAAACATTAAATTTTGTGCAGCCCGGTTGACTTTCTACAGTAATTCTCCCGTTGTGCTTTTCAACAATCTTTTTAACAATATCGAGGCCTAATCCGCTCCCTTGACCCGATGGTTTAGTTGTGAAAAAGGGTTCAAATATTTTCGATTGAATCTCTTGGGGTATGCCGCAGCCACTATCAATGATGCTAATTTTGACCTCTTGGTCAATTGGCGTTACATCAAGGGTTAAAGTACCTTGATAATCCATTGCTTGTAAGGCATTGTGAATGAGATTCGTCCAAACTTGATTGAGTTCGTCGGGATAACAGAGTACGGGGGGTAATGAATCATAGTGACGAATCACATCGACTCCCTTTTTGAGTTGATTGTGATAGAGCGTTAAGACGGTTTCAATGCCTTCCGTTAGGTTGGCTGGAATCATTGTCCCCGATTGGTCATAACGGGCATAGGTTTTTAAGGCAAAGACGACTTTTGAAGCCCGTTCGGTAGCGGTATTGATCGTGATGGTGCCTCGTTTGAGTTCTGAGAGTTTATACGCGATCGCTAAAATCTGCGAACTATCCGGTCGTTTTAATAGCGGCAACAACGAGTCAATGTTATCAGAAATGCCCATAATCACCAGGCGATCGGCAATAATATCAGTGTCCTGAATCTCTGCTGCATCGAGTTGGCGTCTTAAGGCTCTCTTGAATTGCCGCTCTTCTTTACTCGAAAACGTGGCTTCTTGTTGCAGCGATCGCTGGAGTAACGCTAAGAAGTCATGCCCTTCGGCTGGGGAGAGGGATTGAAACAGGGTGGGCAGCTGTTCGAGGGTTTGATCTAAAAACTTGGAAATATTACCAGCAGAAGAACGAATCGCTCCCAAGGGCGTATTAATTTCATGGGCAATGCCTGCCACCAGTTGTCCGAGGGCAGCCATTTTTTCCGATTCGATCAGTTGTTGCTGGGTGGCTTGTAATTGTTGCAACGCAGAGGCTAATTCTTGATTTTTCGCCTCAATTTCTTGGTTCATTTGCAAGGCAACATTCTTGGCTTCGCGTTCTTGCGCTAGGCGTAAGCGATCGCGTTCTGCCTGTTGGCGTTCCGTAATGTCTTGAAACGTTGCGATCGCATAGACAATATTGCCCTGTTCGTCAGAAACTGGCGTTGTTGCCACCTCCAAGGGGATAATTTCCCCGCCTCGGCGAAGTTCCATATCATCAATCGTGACTCGTTCGCCGTTTAAAGCCCGCACTATCGGCAAGCGATCGGTTGGATAGAGTTGGTCAGTTCCCGCCTGATAAGCTTGGTACACGTCTGTTAATCGATCGGCTGTGGCGTCTTGGACAATACCTTTGCCGAGTAACTGCTGTCCTCGTTGATTGGTGTAGTACATTTTACCCGTTGCATCGTGAACGGACACCCCGACTGGCATGGCTTCGAGGAATTGAGCTAGTTTCCTCTCGTTGTCGCGTAATTCTTGTTCTCGTTCGAGCACCTCACCATAGAGTTTGGCATTTTCAATGGAAATGGCAGCTTGGGAAGATAAAACGTTTAAGACTTCCAATCGGCTAGGGGTAAAAGCACTGGTGGTGAGATTATTTTCGAGATACAGGATGCCAATCAGTTTACCTTGATTTTTAATGGGGGTACACAAGACTGATTTGGGTTGCTGCTGGATAATGTAAGGGTCAGCCGCCCAGTTGGTTTGGATGCTCGCATCGTTGATGACTAGGGTTTGGTGGGTACGCCAGACATAATTCATTAAGGTGACGGGAATCTCCCTAGAGCCAGCAACGGGAGTCGATTGCAGGTTGCAGGCTTGACCGATCGCACATTGAGCCGCGATCGCTAATGTCTCTCCTTCGAGCAGAATCAGCGCGCCTTTTTGGGCTCCGGCATTTTCCAACACCACTTGCATTAATGTCGAGAGCAAGCGATCGAGCTGAATTTCTCCAGAGAGGGTTTGTGTGGCTTTCATCACGGTTGCCAAATCGAGAACCTCTGAACCTCTGGTACTCGTAGAAGTCATCGTTTCACTCGTCCGGTGAGTCGCCGTGTCGCCCGTGTAACGGCCGATCTTTTGGTTCAGGACAGAAGCGAGTAATTGGGGATAGCGCTGTTCTAAGTCCTCAACCTTCGCTTTAGCGCCCCAACGAGCATAGGCATAGTAGGCATTCGTGAGGTACGTTTGGGCAATCAGTTCCTTATCCCAAGCCAAGTAGAATTTAGCTGCAAGTTCGTAAGCTAAGGCTTCTTCTTGGATGAAGGCATTTTCTTTCGCTCCCTTAATCGCCTGTTCATAACAATCCATTGCCTCCATCCATTGACCTAAAACCCGGTATCGCTCTGCCTCCACCAAATAAAATTTATGTAAATAATTCATTGGAGCATGGTCTGCCCAGGTTTTCATCTTTTCCTGACTTGCTGTTACCTTCGTCAACAAGTCCTGTCGCTCGGTAGGAGTGGACTCCGGATAAACGGCTAATCGCACTAACGAGGCGTAAAAATGAAATAACGGAATCAGTAATGTCGCCGTTGCCCCATCTAAATACGGTTCTGCGATCGCGACGGTTTTAATTGCTTCAGTAGGTTGATCGAACAGACAGCATAGTCTGAGTTTATTCACTGATAAGTTGCAAATAGCATAGCGATCGTTCGCTTGCTGGTGAATCGGCAACATGGTTTGTTCGTTGTACGATTCACCGACTAAGCAGCATGGGTCTTCAGCCTTTCCGAGTAAGTTTAAGACACCTTGCCAATAGATTTTGTGGTAATTCAGATTCGTGGATTGCTTGAGGCGAGCTAATGCCGAGCCATAGGCAGCCATTTCTGGCTCAAGGCTTGCCAAGGGTTTGCCGACAAATGAGGCATGGAATGAGTATAAGTAAGCGCAAGTGGTAGCAAATTCTACATCTCCTGTTTCCAACCCACTCGTGTAGGCTGAGCGAAACGGCTGTAAGGATTCCCGGATAGGCTCTTTCCAAATTCCGACAGTGGCATGAAAGACAGCCAAGACTTTAGCTTTGAGTTCTTTAGCCTGAAACTTCTCTAAAACGCTTAAAGCGAGTTGACCGAATTGATAGCCAGCCTCAATGTCTCCGACGATTCCACACAAAATTAATCCATAATTCACATAGGCAAACGCAGACAAGGATGCATTCCCGTAGCGGACTGATAAATTGACCTGTTTCAGGACAATCAGCAACATCATCTCCGGCACGGCAATGAAGGCGGCAGGAAATACAGTGGAGAGGATTTGCATCGCTGCCAGTTTGTGGGGATCGGTCATGGCTGGCAGGTCGATTAAATCTGCGATCGCACCCGGTGGCAAATTGGCGGCTGTTTCCTTCAGTGCCAACTGAGTATCCGACTGACTGGGCTGTTCGGGAAACTCCACCCCCAGCAGCTTGAGAACGGTTAGCGCTGTCTTGACGGCGTCTTTGAGTTGGTTGTGCGAAATACAAGCCTGAATCTTGACTTCATAGACTTTCACTTTATCCAGCAGCGTCTGGGCGTGTTGTAGCACCAACTCTACCCATTGATTCATCTGCTCAAAGTCACCCTTGAGGAACGCTGCTTCTGCTGCTGATTCATGCAGCGTTAAGGCCAGTGTATACTGAGTTTGCCAAGCGCTGAGATCGAGTAGTTCCATACCGACAGTTAAATATCGAACAGCCGCCCCATAAGCCGTAGACGCCCTCGCCTTACGTCCGGCAAGCAAGTTGAGTTGAGCGAGTCGCTCGCGTTCGGCGCGATCGCAAATCAACCCCACCCCCATATTGAACTGGTTAACGATATCAAAATTCTTCTCCTCCCAATCTTCTTCAGGAGTATTATTCAACAGCAGCCGCCCAATTTTCAGGTGAGTGGACTGCTTTTGCTCTTCAGGAATGAGGAAATAGGCAGCTTGCTGCACGCGATCGTGCAAAAATTTATAGGTCGGTAATCGGTCATGGGTCATGGGTAATCGGTTGGATTCTTGCCCTTCACTCATGACTAATGACTGAGTAGCATCGTCTTGAAAGAACTTGTAAACCTCACTGACGGGAATCACCAGTCCTTCTTGCAACGCTTTCCACAAATCCGCTGCCGTTTCAGCTTGGGATTTTTCATGCACGATCGCAAGTGTCGCTAAGTCAAACGAGTTACCAATACAAGCTGCTAGTTGCAACACCCTCTGAGTATCGATCGGCAGTTTTTGCAACTGATTGGCCATAAACTCGACCACATCATCCGTCGAAACCATCGCCCTCACCTGAGCGATATCGCACTGCCACCCGCCTGTACTCTCCTCAATCAAAGATGCATCTTTCTTGCTCAGAGGAGAATGAGGGGGGACAAACTTGATTAATCCATCTTCATAGAGAGCTTTGAGAAATTGATTGGTAAAAAAGGGATTCCCTTGAGTTTTCTGAATCACCAATTCCGTCAACGGAACGGCTCGTTCTGGCGGACAATTGAGGGTATCGGCAATCAGGTGATTTAAAGACGGTCGATCTAGGGGCGCTAACGTAATTTGGTTGACTCTAGTGGCACCCGATTCGCCTGCCCCTGCCCGAATCTCATTCAACGTCAGCATCAAGGGATGTGCGGGCGAGACTTCATTATCCCGATACGCTCCAATCAGCAATAAATAATGGGTATCTGCCTCGCTCATAAGCGATCGCATTAGCATTAGAGAGGCAGAATCAGCCCACTGCAAGTCATCCAGGAATATCACCAAGGGATGCTCTTTTGTCGCAAAGACGCGGATGAACTTCCCCAAGAGCAGATTGAAGCGATTTTGAGCCGCACTCCCTTCCAGTTCTGGCACATCTGGCTGCTTGCCAATCAGGAGTTCTAACTCTGGAATCACCTCAACCATCACCTGACCATTCTCACCCAAGGCATCCAAAATCTTGCCCTTCCACTGCTGCACGTCCGCCGCACTTTCCGTGAGTAGTTGCCGCATGAGATTCTGAAATGCCTGCACCCATGCAGAAAAAGGAATATCGCGCTTGAATTGATCGAATTTCCCTTTAATGAAATAGCCGCGCTGCCGCACAATCGGTTTGTGAACTTCATTCACTACAGCCGTCTTTCCGATCCCCGAAAAGCCAGCCACCAGCATCAGCTCAACTCCCCCTTGTCCTGCCTCAATCAGTGCTGTCTCCCCGTCTCCCCATCTCCCCGTCTCCCCGTCTCCCCATCTCCCCGTCTCCCCATCTTTTCCTGCTACTCGGTCAAACGCCGCCAATAAGGTTGCAACTTCGGCTTCTCTACCGTAGAGTTTTTCGGGAATGACAAAGCGATCGCAAATATCTTGTTCGCCTAAGGGAAACGGGCTAATACTGCCATTTTCTAAATAGTGCTGCAAACAGGTTTCCAAGTCCGATCGCAATCCAAACGCACTCTGATAGCGGTTTTCCGCCGTTTTCGCCATCAACTTCATCACAATATCGCTCACCATTTGAGGAATGGCGGGTACCAGTGCGATCGGCTCAGTAGGAATTCTGGCAATATGAGAATGAACTAACTCGATCGGGTCAGTAGACTGGAAGGGAAGTTGCCCAGTCAGCAGTTCGTAGAACGTCACGCCCAACGAGTAGAAGTCCGTGCGGTAGTCGATCCCCCGATTCATCCGTCCGGTTTGTTCCGGAGACACATAAGCCAGTGTCCCTTCGAGAACATTTGGATTCACAATCTCTTGGTTTTCTCGGGGTAATAAAGAGGCAATACTAAAATCGACTAGTTTGACTTGACCGTTTTCTGGATGAATCAGAATATTATCGGGCTTAATATCTTTATGAATAATTCGATTGCGGGCGAGTCCTTCTAGGGTTTGGGCAATCTGAATCGCAATATTGAGAAACTCACGCAGGGAATTGACACTTTTTCCCATACCTTCTCGATTCCCCATCACCTGCTTGAGGGAAACGCCTCCAAAGTCTTCCATGACTAGAGCATAACCATTGCGGTAATTCTCCAGGGCGAGGGGCTTGACAATCCCAGGCAGCTCGAGGTTTTTGGCAATGGTGTACTGATTGCGAAACTGCACCAGTTCCTTGAAGGTGGGATACTCGCTCAATAGCAGTTTCAGCACTACTGGTTTTTGGTCATGAGAACGCACCCCTCGATACACCTGGGTTCTGGCGCTGGAGTAGATTTTGTCAAGGATGTGATATCCGGGCAGTGTAACAAAAGTGCTGCTCATGATGACTTACTAGGGAGCCTTGGAATATTACAAATGCGTGCAGAATTAATCCTCTTTCCCTGGCAAGCTTACAAGCTTAAGGGAAATGGGACTTCTGACTACCTGGCTAGGCTTCGGCAATTTTTAAGGATGTACCCTGGGAGTGTTGTAAACAAGA
>DATNPC010000937.1:0-2089 GCA_036703375.1 Allocoleopsis sp. | reverse complement strand
ATGAAAATGACTGGGATGTCTTTGGTTGATTCGTTGGCTTTCAGGCGGCGACACGTTTCAAACCCATCGATTCCCGGCATCAGTACATCCAACAGGATTAAGTCGGGTGGGGCATAAGCAGCCCTTGCGATCGCACTTTCACCGTCTTCGGCAACCAAGACAGTAAATCCCGATTCCGCTAAAACATCAAACAGCATCTCCAAGTTAGTAGGAATGTCATCAACGATTAAGATGACACTTTGCTCGGCAGTAGTATCAACGTTCATACGACCTCGTAATACTGTTTGAGAAATTCCAGGATTTGTTTACCTTTAAAGCTTTGAGCCAGTTGACACAGATGAGTGGCAAACGGCGTCAATTGTGCATCTAACTCTTTTAGCTTGGTAACTTGCTCTACAATTGCTCTCAGATTGCCCCTCATGGCTAAGTCCAGCAACACCGCCATCTCTTCGGCTGGTGGTACAATCAAGCTTGGATTGTCGGGCGTGGGTTGGAGAAGAGTTCCTAGTGAATCTGTAGCGTCCTGGATTGGGGATTTTGAAGTCACCTCATTTTGCTCTTGCTTATTGCGGCTGGCGTCTTCGTAGATCCATTCCAGCCCTAAGTGCAGACGTAATCGGTCTAAAAGATCGGCCTCTCGGATTGGTTTGGGAAGAAAATCATCGCAACCGACTTCTCGACTCTGTTGGCGATCGAAATCAAAAACGCTAGCCGAGATGGCAATCACTACCACGGATTGAAAGTCGGGTAACAGCCTGAGGCGACGGGTAGCCTCAAAGCCATCCATCACCGTCATCACCAAATCCATCAGGATAACATCAGGCTTAAACGCGATTGCTTTGCAAAGTCCATCTTGGCCGTCTGTTGCTTCGAGGACTTCAAATCCTAGCGGTTCAAGTAGATTGACGAGGACAGAGCGATTTGCCCATTTATCATCCACTACTAAAACTTTGCGCTTAGAGCCAACAAACCCGATGATGTTGCGGTTGTCTACCTGGACGACATCCGTTAATTGGGATACTTCCGGCCAATCTAAATCTAGCCAAAAAACACTGCCTTTTCCTAAGGTACTTCTAACGTTCAGCTCGCCTCCCATCATTTGAACTAACTGACGGCTAATCGAAAGTCCCAACCCCGTTCCTTCAGTTTTACGCCTATCTTCGCCAACCTGCTGGAAGGGCAGAAATATTTCTTCTAATTGCTCGGATGCAATCCCGATGCCTGTGTCTTCCACCTCGAATCGGAGTTTCCCCTCGCGATCGCCTACTCTAAACGTTATACTTCCTTTTTCTGTAAACTTGAGTGCATTGCTAAGTAAGTTAATCAAAACTTGGCGCAAGCGTTTTTCATCAGCTCGGATAATTTTTGGCAGTGGCGAAAATGTTTTATAAGTTAACGAAATTTCCTTTTGTTCGGCACGGATGCGACAAATCTCAACAATACCATTCAGAAATTCAGGAAAATGAAACTCTGTGGGGTAAAGTTCCATTTTCTGGGCTTCAATCTTAGACAGGTCTAAAATGTCATTGATTAGTGTCAGCAGGTGTTCGCCGCACTGATGAATAATACCGATCCCATTGTGTTGCTGAGCCGTGAGATTTTTATATTTCTTAAAGATTTGCGTGTAGCCCAAGATGCCATTGAGCGGAGTACGGAGTTCATGGCTCATATTCGCGAGAAATTGACTTTTGGCAAGGTTGGCAGCTTCCGCCGCCTCTTCCGCTCGTTTGCGATCGCGAATTTCTTGTTGTAAATGTAAATTTTTCTCTTGTAACTGGTGCGTTCGCTCTTCTACTTTGGCTTCCAGCGTCCGGCTGTACTCGGCTAATTGCTCGTGAGACTGTCTCAAGCTGGCATTCGCTGCTTCTATATCCTGATAAAGGCGAGCATTTTCAATGGAGATAGCGGCTTGAGAGGATAAGAGTTGTAAAACTTCCAATCGTTCTGGTGTAAATGCCCCAGCAATCAGATTATTTTCTAGGTAAAGAATACCGATGAGTTTGCCTTGATGGACGATTGGCGTGGATAAAATGGATTTCGGTTTTTTGGTAATGATATAGGTATCTCTGGTAAAGACGCCTTCACGAGT
>DATNPC010000936.1:0-4103 GCA_036703375.1 Allocoleopsis sp. | reverse complement strand
GATAAGTATGGGTAACACCAACCAGTTCCAGACTCTGCCAAGATGGGTTGGCATTCAGGTGGGTCATACCACCTCTCTCAGTGGCATCACTAGCTAGCATCAGACCCAGAGATTCAACCTTTTCCAGCGCGATGCTGGCTTGGTTCATGGTGGGAAGCCGCCGCGTAATGTTTTCCAGAGGCCATAGCATGTAGATGATCGTGATGATATAGCTTGTTAACAAAGTGCGATCGCTAAATTCACCCAACTTCGGTAGCGCAAACACGAATAGACCAATCGCCACAAAAAACAGCAGCTGTCCCCAACTCGCGGCAACAGCAAATATATTGAGTCCAATCGTTTCTTGGTCTCGGACGGCGGTAGCAGTCGCGTAAAGGTCTTGTGAGAGGAAGGCACTAGCGCGTTCGGCGTGAAGTTTGAGTTCCTTGGTACCTTCCGTAATGGCACGCAAGTGGTGAAATAATTCATCTCGGTCTTGACGAGCGCGTTTTCGGAAGCGTTTGGCTCTTTTGGCTAATTGTTGGTAACTAGAGATGCCGACAACCATTAAGACCACCAAAAGCAGGAACATGACCCAAGAGAGGATGCCCAGATAAACCAAGCAGCCAAACACAACCGCCATGTCAATAAACAGAAACGGGAAAGCGGAAAAAGCTTCAGCGAGAGATTCAATATCTTCAGTCAGCGTCGTGAGTAGTCGGTGAATGCCAATCTCTTCGAGTTGACGGAGAGGACAAGCAAGCACTCGACGACTCAAGAGCATCCGCAGTTTGAAAAGGGTGCCTTGCGCTAGCTGAACGAGCAGAACTTGAGAGGCAACACTTGAGATGAGAACAACAAGCAACAGTAGAATAAAGCCCCAAACTGAGTTAGTTTTTGGGGAGCCAGTATGGTTGATGATGTTATTGATGACGGCAATGAGTTGAACTCTGGCCCCCCCACTCAATAAGCCTGTAATGAAGACCAAGAAAACCGTGAGTCGAGAAGTACGCAGGAGTAAGCGGATTAAGTTCATTAAGTAAGAAGGCGTTCTGGTAAGCGAAGCTGAACAAACACTTTACCGTTTTCCAGTTCATGCCGGATTGGGTTGAGAGCGCTTCGTATATGAGCGCGACAAGGCTAGTGCTTGTAATTTTCGCCAAAATATCAGAATATTAGGCCTACTTCTTGAGAGAAAGTGAACTATCGCAGTTCTCACTTGGGTGAAACATATACCATCTGGTTTTTGCGTTCATTGTTCATGGTTGATTGTTCATGGCTTCGGGACTTGCTATAAACCATCAGCCTCCGGGTGTATTCTGTGCAACCAAGAACCGCAACAAGCGCGATAGTTCCGCTTGCTCACTCCTCTGCTGGTACCTCTAGGACATCTGAAGCAGACTGTCTCTGCACGTCTGGGGGTTGCGGATGAATCTTCGTAGTGACTACCTGCTGTCTCATAAATCTCGTCGGCTGGAGAGAAATGACAGCAGCGAGTAGAGCAGGGACTGTAATAAGAATTTTTAGCAGGAATGAGGTCAAAATTGGCTGGGTTGAATGAACCAATTGACTCTCAGCAATTGTATGAGACGTTTCTTCTGCTTGGGGTTGGTTGGGTGGAGGTGTCTTGAACAATAGCGCTGCCGCTGCTTTTAGCAGTATCATTATTGGCACTCCAATTAATGCTACTGGGAGAATCACCAACCAAACCAGCAAGCTAGAAATCAACCAAAACAAAATCGAATATACAGTTTCTGAACGCTTCTGCATTGCTCTAGCTGTCTCCTACAAGGGTTGCCACTTAGCTAACTTCGTGAGGAACCGTTAGTTTGGCTGGGATTACCTATTGTATTTAGTCTGTAATTCTGTGTTACAGTCGCCACCTTCCGCCTCGTTCTTTTAATTGTAGGTGCAGGCCTTACGTTAGCTCTCAGCGATCGCGAAAAAACTCAATAGAAAAATCGGCTGGACGCTCCCTCCTACTCAGAATGGTCGTTCAGCCGATTTTAGGTGATAGGGATTGGGTAATGGGAAAACTCTTGTCACTCTAAACGTTAAGCTCTCGCACCCAGCATTTCCTGGTTCAACACCTGATTCAGCTTGCCGCTGCGATATCCTTCTAAATCTAGGGTGACGTAGACAAAGCCGAATGCTTGAAAGGCTGAAACGACTTGCGGTAAATCTGTCGTTAAGACAAATTCCTTGATTTGTTCGGGTGGCAACTCAATCCTAGCCGTGTCAGCTTCAGAACGAACGCGGAGATTAGAAAAACCTAACTTACGCAGATAGATTTCAGCGCGTCCCACTCGTTGCAATTTTGCGATCGTGATTTCTTCTCCGTAAGGGAAGCGGGAACTGAGGCAAGGTTGAGCGGGTTTATCCCACCAAGGCAGTCCCAGTTGTTGCGAGAGTTGGCGTACTTCTGCCTTGGTGACACCGACTTCAGCTAATGGCGATCGCACTCCTCTTTCTTTAGCGGCTTGAATTCCTGGTCGATAATCCCTCAAATCGTCGGCATTTACCCCATCCACGACATAAGGATAGCCGCGTTGTATCGCTAAGGGTTTGAGGGTATCGTGGAGTTCACTTTTGCAGAAATAGCAGCGGTTGACGGGGTTAGATGTGTAATTGGGATTGTCCATCTCATGGGTAGCAACCACTTGATGGGGAATGCCGATAGTAGCGGCTTGGATGCGAGCATCTTCCAACTCTTCCGGTAATAGAGACGGCGACTGGGCGGTGATAGCCAAAGCGCGATCGCCCAAAACATCATAGGCAATCTTAGCAACCAAGGTACTATCGACACCTCCAGAGTAGGCAATCAACGCCTGCTCCATCTCAGCAAATATTGTTTTTAGTTGCTCTAGTTTCTGCTCTAGCATTGTTCTCAATGGGGTTTAGGAATTCGCTGACGTTCTCACCCGTACAAGGCATACGTTCCTTGTGTTGCTGTGAAGACAGCGATCTGGATAAGTCGTAGCACTTTTACGCTAGCGAATTCCTACCTTTGCCGAGAGCGTTAATGAAATGGCTTATTGCGCCGGAACTGGAGCGCTACCCAAGCCAGTCAGATCGCGGCCGGTAGAGCTGTTATTGTAGCCCTGGAAATCTCGGTACTGTTGGGCCTCCTCTGCCGGGACTTGAATACCACCAGAGGGCGGAGTTACCCAGTGAACCCGATGTTGTTCATCACGGTAATAGACACGTCCGTTTTTAGAAAGATAGTACTTTCCTTGGGCTCCCTCTTTCTGTTTGTTCTGATGGTGCTTGTAGAGATAGTAAAGCGCAGCAGCTCCTGCTAGCGTGATCGCTGCCTTCTGTCCAGTAGACAATCCCTTTTTCTTGGCTTGAGGAGCGGGGGCAGAATTGTTTAGCGTTCCACCGCCGGCACGCGAGTTGTCAACAGGTGGTGGCGGAGCTGAACTTTGCTGACTGCTACAGCTAGCGAAAAAGGGAACTCCCAGTATGACTGAAAGCAGCAGCGCCATCGGGCGTAAAAATCGTTGAGGCTTGGGATCGCTTGTGTTCATCGAATATTATCACCCTGTATCGCGGGGAACGGTGTTAGGGATGGGTCTACGAACCTGTGCTGTTGCAAAACGTGTTGCTATTCAGTGAATTTCCTAATTTTCAATGGAAGTGGCTTGGTCAATCAACTACAACAGCTTAGGACTGACCTTAGGGTTTCATCCCATCGTGATGAAATTTGTGAATAACATCATCCTGCTTAGGATAGAAATTTTCATCAGGTTCTCCTGCTCGCGCAGTAGGCATGATGCGGAGAGAGAATTTTTGTCAAAAGTCAGGTTAGCTCCTGGTAAATGCGATCGCGCAAGCTGTTATCCAGGAGTGGGGGCAATTCTTAGGTTTTGGTTTAATCAGTTTAGTGAATATTCTCAATCCAGAGCGAGTCGTATTCGGGGGACAACGATACTGAAAAGCGATCGCATTACAGACAAAGATGCCCTACCTCGGCTCTATTTCTGTACCGACGCTACTAGTAGGATACTGTTGGTCAATTAACTAGGGGGTCAGACCCCTCCCCAACCCCTCCCCTAAGAGGAGAGGGGCTTTCCGGCTCCCCCTTCCCTAGTAGGGAAGGGGGCTGGGGGGTTAGGTTTTCC
>DATNPC010000935.1:0-2552 GCA_036703375.1 Allocoleopsis sp. | reverse complement strand
GCTGAGGGGTGCGCTAGATGTCGCCCCTTCTGTTTCTTTTTCTTTTTGATGAGAGAAAAGGGGCTAGATGGGTTCCTTGCATAAACCCAAAAGGATGGAGTGATAGATAACATAGTTATATGCACTCAGGAGCGCTTTGGCAAGAGTTCTGGTTCACCTACAGCTCTTTGGCGAACGTTTGAGGAATCTTTGTCTATCTATCCCCTTATCTTCCGTCGATCTACCAGGCGGGTATCAGTTTGATTTTTTCGGAGTGATATTTTTTTCCAACCTACTGGGTACTATAGACGCAGATAACCTACCCTAAATGAAATGCATCATTGCTCAATCCCCTGCAGTGATGAATCCTTTAATGGTTATTGCTTGAGGAGCAGCTGAAGTTCAAGGATTGTCCGTAAACTTGAGTTTCTGCTTATATTAGGGGATTTGGTGTGAGCCGCTGTTTGCTTCATCGCCTACCTAGCCCGTTACTTTTATATTTCACGAATATCTCACGTTTGACAGGAAAGTCACCATGTCAACTCGCAAGAAACCAGGTCATTTGGTTCCGCATCTTTTTAAGAAACTCCGACAGCTTTTGAATGCTCTAACGAAAGCATGTGTTAACTGGATATTGCGAAGCTTGTTAAAGCTACAGCGTCGTTCCCGCTTGTCTCAGGCGGGTTTTGTGCTACCGACGGTAGTCATGGTGATTCTAGTAGTCATCTTGTTGACTACGGCGATTATGTTCCGGTCATTCGATCGCAGTAAAAATGCCAGTAACTACCGGGTGGATGAAGTTGTTTTGAAGGCGGCAACCCCAGGAATTGATCGAGCTAGGGCAAAACTGACCCGATTATTTTCTCCGGATGAAACACGGTTGACGACAAACCCTCCTAGCGAAGATGATATCGCTCGCGTGCTTTCGCAATCTGATTATACCTTTGGGGATGAAAATCAGCTCAAAGTAGTGTATGACTACCTTAATGCTAATGGGAATGCTGGTAGCAGTGGCGCTATTGACAATGCGAAGGAAACACTACAAACAGCGTGGAAGTTTCCCGTTGACACCGATAACGATGGCAAGTTTGATAGCTATACCCTTTATGGCATTTACTTCCGGAATCCTAAATCTACAGAAGATCGCTCCCGAAGCCCTCTAGAGGCTAGAGCTCTTCCCCAAGAGGAAGGGGCTAGTTCAGGGTGTGGCTCTAGTAATGCTGGAACTAAAGTAGAGGGTTGGTATCTCACAAGCGGCAAGCTGAAAAAAGCGTTCTTTACTTATGTAGCCAACGCTCCAATTACAACATTAGGAAACTTAGACCCTAATAAATACGAAGTCTACAAAGGGAATAAAGGCTTTTCTGCCTTGGAGATGCAGTTAGACCAGGCACAGACTTCTCTCGATAATAATGCTGTGTGGTATGAAGATGACCTGGAAATATCTAACGTTCCTAACTTTAATCTGAACGGTCGAGTCCATACCAATAGCAACCTCATGGTTGGTAACACTGATCTTGGTGGGATTATTAACTTCCGGCAAGTTAGTGCCCGCGCGTCCTGCTTTTATACCGCAGATAACGCCAAGATTGTTGTTGGTGGCAACGTGAGTGCCGGAACTGTAGCACTTGTGACTGAAGACGTTGGTAACGATAAAGGGAAAGTTGACTTGTTTGATGGCAAAGCTGGTACAGGTCAAACCCCACCGCAGAAAATTATTCAGGCAGGCAACGTTACAACAACGCTCGCTCCTCCACAAGTGGCGTCGAATAGTGATGCGTACTACCAGCGCTTGAATGTGTTGGTACAGGGTGCGCTTAACCTGTTCTATCAAGCTAACCCTAATTTTGTTACCAATCCTTTGCCTGCAGTTCAAGGCTTTACCCGATTTCCTCAAGAGATTCGTGGTAACTTCGCGAAAAAATACGATCCCAAAGATAACTCATCCGCACCACAGTCTCTCGAACAGGTTATCAAAACATATTTTGCTGAGCGTGTTCGTCGAGTGTCTTATGTAGAGGTTCCTGCGGACAAACCCGAGCTAGCGTTGCAGGTAGGAGGAACAACTCAGTCAGCTAATCCGACGCCTACGGGTACGAATGAAAGCTTCGTTTTTGCAGGTGGGGGAGAACTGACGGCTCCGATGGAGTGGATGCTGATCGGAACCAATAATCAGGGAGATGCGGGTAGTGTTGCTAATTACAGCAAAGTTCCCGTGAGAACTAACGGGAACCAGATGGAGTTGGATGCTGATAATCCGCCAGCCGCTAATGCAGTAATTCAAAAAGAAAATGAGATAGGCGATCGCATTTTAGTCGGGAATGCTCTGCCGACTCGGTGGGTAAAGGACGCAACGACCAATCCCATCACCTACGCCGATGAAGGAGCACAACAAGATATACCTGGTGTCGATTGGAATAATGGTGGTCAGCGCTACCGAATCGCCCGCGCTCAGCAATTGGATGATTTGGGCGATACCTCACGAAGTGGTTTTTGGGAACAAGCTGCTGCCTTAACGGGAAATCCTGCCAAGAACTATGCAGACATCGCTGGTGGAGTACGAGTCATTACCG
>DATNPC010000934.1:0-3933 GCA_036703375.1 Allocoleopsis sp. | reverse complement strand
AATTTGATTCTCTACAGCATCCTTGATGATGCACGCTTGCATCCTACCGAGGTGAAGGTGTTTCTCAGTGGCAATGTCAAAGAATTTGGCACGATAGAAGTTCAACAGGCTTTGGGTGACGCTGGGGTGGCAGAGTATTTTAGGGCAAGCCAGAGCTTTTTGCGTTGGCTAAACTCCCAATCGACTTCGTAAGCTAGTTAATACAGGATAATTAAGAGTTTGTGCTGTTCCATAACTAGGCGTTGTCGGAACACTCATCAAATTTAAGCGATCGCATAGAGAATTTTTGGATTAATGACCCAACCTGAAGCCCTACATTCCTTGCTAGAAGACGTTGCTACTGGTAACGTCAGTCCAAGTGCTGCCCTCGATAAACTGAAGAATCTTGCCTTTGAGCCAGTCGGTGATTTTGCCAAAATCGACCATCACCGCAGCTTGAGAACGGGGTTTCCAGAGGTGATTTGGGGATTAGGAAAGACACCTGACCAAATCGTTCAGATTATGCAAGTGATGCGAGTTCATAATCCTGTAGTCATGGCGACGAGGATTGAACCCGATGTCTTTGCCCAACTCAAGGAAAAAGTCCCCGACGTTCAGTACTACCCGACTTCCCGCATCTGTGCCATTACGTCTGAGGAAATTAAACCCAAATATCCCGGAACCATTACTCTAATTGCGGCTGGTACCTCTGACTTGTCAGTGGCAGAAGAAGCGGCTATGACGGCTGAATTGTTTGGTTTTCAGGTACAGCGCCTTTGGGACGTTGGGGTTGCGGGTATCCACCGCTTGCTGAGCAATCGGCAGGTGATTGCTGAGGGAGATGTCCTGATTGTTGTTGCTGGTATGGAAGGGGCATTACCCAGCGTTGTGGCTGGTTTAGCTGATTGTCCCGTGATTGCTGTTCCCACGAGTATTGGTTATGGTGCGAGTTTTGGCGGTCTTGCCCCTCTTTTGACGATGCTGAACTCTTGTGCGCCCGGTATAGGGGTTGTCAATATTGATAATGGGTTTGGTGCGGCGATTTTAGCTGGTCAAATTCTCAGAACAGCTTATAATTTGATGCGATCGCATGAAGTTAAGCCAGAGTGATATCCTTCCCCGCACTCAAATGAAGTTTTTTCTCAAAGTGAGAGGCAGAAACGATGGTGTAGGAGGAACGCGATCGCTTTTTAGCAGAAGCGGCGACCAACGGCTTTAGCGTCTCTCTCGGCTAAAGATGCCCTTAAAGATATCCTGGACTCCCTCTTCCTTGTAATCCTTAAATTCACCGGCATCGAACCAGATGCCGTAGCAGACAGGGCATTTTTCGTACCAAATGTGGGACTGTTTGAGGTCAACCATTTTGGTCATTTTTGTCTGGCATTTTGGGCAATTGATATTCCCAGTTTCATCAAACTTACTGCCTGTTTGGGGGTCACCAATGTCGATACTCTCGGAACCTTTGATTTTTTTTAGCTCCTGAGCCTCCATTGAATCAAACCAGAGTCCTTTGCAATCGGTGCAACGGTCTACTTGAATGCCTGCATAGACAACTGCTTCTAGGCTTCCTTGACATTTAGGGCAGTGAATCTGGTTCATGTGGCTAAACCATCTCGATTAGGTGCAAATAGCCGTAGTTTAGCAGTTTTGAGGAGAAGGCTAAACAAATAGGTGAGGATGTTACCGACTGTAGGGGCGCACGGCTGTGCGCCCTTACGAGGACTGACGCAGTAATGTGATATTTAAAGATTGATGCGATATTTTGGCTTTTCCATGAGCAGTAATCTCCAATTTCCGTGGCAGCAGGATGTAGTGATTCGTCACAGTCAACTGCTCTTGCATAGCTTTAAGCATTGGACAGGACGTTCGCTGCTCGATGCCAGTGGCTCACCGGAGGAAATAGCGCAGCAGTTGTTTGAAGCTCCTTTTGTCTTAGTCTCCCACAGTACGGAACCCGACCCAATTTTTAATTATGGGAATCGGAAGGCGTTGGAATTGTGGGAGTTAGATTGGGAGCAATTTACTCAGATGCCTTCTCGAAAAACGGCAGAACCGATGGTGCAGGAGGAACGCGATCGCCTTTTAGCAGAAACAGCATCCAACGGCTTTGGCACTTTTTCCGGCGTCCGCATCTCTAGTACGGGGCAGCGATTCAAGATTGAAGACGGTCTTCTCTGGAACGTGATAGATGAGCAGAATCAACGGTGCGGTCAAGCGGCTGTCTACTCCAACTGTACGTTCATCTAGTAAGATGCGATCGCCTTTGTCCTCTGCATGCATATTCTTTACATAAAGTTTAGCCAGGGAGAACTCTCCAAAGCACAGGTCGGTCTTTTGACCACTTAGCAAACCCAAATACAAGAGGTTCAAATTTATAATTTTGCTGTTTTGCTAATTCCTTAAGCCACTCCTCACTAGGATAATAGCGGTATAAAAAAACATCACTAAAGCTATTTAATTCTTCCACTGCTGGTAGATAGACTCTAAATGTGCTGGAAGGTTGAATAGGGCAGGTAGCGCAACGAGGTTGAAGGAGAATTTGTACACTTGGGTTAAGTGAATGACTTAAAGATAAAACATCTCCTACTGCTGAATCGCTAATCAAAAGAGGATGAGTTGCCTGATTAACAATTTTGGCAACAGCCATATTTTCTCCATTATGAACTTTGTTATACCAAACTGTTGCTTGAGCGCTAATAGCACAAGAGAAGATACTTCCAGAAATTATGATAGCTAAGAGTAATCGCCAAAATTTATCATGCCAAGATTTGAATAAAGGAGTAGCTAAATTTATACCTAGCAAGTAAGTAATAGCAAGTTGCACCGCCAATAACGCAGGAATCATATATCGTGCATGTGTGGAGCGCATTCCTCCAAAAATCCAGTCAGGAATCATTAAAGGTAGTGTGTTAGTAGAAGCCAGAAGGACAATCAGTAACCAAACTGAAGTGGGCGTTTTACGACAGAGGCGATAAAAGGCATATACGCCTACTACTAACAACACTCGATGCACATAAAAATCCCAAGATTCTTGATTAATATCAAAAAAAAGCCTACCAAAGTGCTGAATCCATATATCCCTGAGTTCTGATTTTTTAAAAACGTCAATCAATGTCCAATCAAGACCTTTGTTAGCTTGAGACTGATTAACGATTAAAATCCAAACATAAGGAAGAAAAACTATAATGCCTAGCGCAGATACTACAAGGTAACTTTTGATAATTTCCCGGTTGCGAAACCCATAGATGAGTATGACATAAATACTATGAGCAATCACCACTAGTGCAGCCAGAAGAAAGGTATACAGGCTGATTATTAGAGTAAGTATATAAATTACCCAGCTAATCCTAGGGCGTGTCATCAATTAAATGTAGAATGCTGTCAGAGCAAGGCTTTTACGGCTATAAAGCTCGAACGAGCCTGACAGCCAGAATTCACTACTGGTACGGGATGTGTAGCTAATTGATGACACGCCTTAGTATTTACTCGTATTGCCCGCAGGACAGATGCTGTTGAAAGTAAAGTAGTTACAAACCATAGTCCATACTGTCTCGACTCCTGGGCATAAAGTACATGAAATGGCGAGACGGCAATTAGTCCTATCATTAAATATGTAGGCAGCCTTGAAGCGAAAACCCCTGTTTCAACAAATATCTCTTGACACAGCCAATAAGCGCTGGGGAATGCGAGCAAGCTAAGTATGGCAGGCAACAACCTAGCTAATGCAGGTGAACTACCAATGCTACGAAACCAAAAATGTGCCATACCGTAGTATAGCGGTGGATGCTGCGGATCTTCTTTAGATAAGCTTTTGGCTGTATCAATAACACTTCTTGTTCCATCAGGGTGCTGATACCGCTGGAGTTCACTTACACTAACTACTGACTTTTGGGAAAACTCTTGAACGACTTCTTCTTCTGTATAACCAGAAGCTCTAAGGGATGTTATGGCTTC
>DATNPC010000933.1:0-12724 GCA_036703375.1 Allocoleopsis sp. | reverse complement strand
GGTACGCCGAACCCGAAACGTTGCCCAAAAACAGAGAATCATTCGTGGAACGAGCATACTCTCCGATAATCTGTCCATTGGCACCCAAGGGTACTCGGAAATCTGCGCCGTATAGCTCAAAATCTTGTGCGCCTTGGTCTTCTCGCAGATACGTAGCCGCAATCCAGCTTTCTAAGTCAAACGCATGGGAGAAGTTGTACTGCACTCGCCCTGCATACAACTGCGTGTCGTTGTTTTCGCTGTCGTATTGATACGTGACAACGATGCGCCGTACTAGTAGCGTAGACGTTTCTGAAATATCCCCAGCCGAAGTGGGTAAAAAGCCAAATTCAGTGGCTAGAATGGGTCGGTGGAATAAGAGGGTGCCTCGGTCGTAGTCAATCTCGTAATCCGCACCGCGAGCGAGAGGTTTGCGCTCAACCACTGTTCCAGGGCGGTCGTTTACTTCTGTTTCTAAAAAGATATTTTCGCTACCCGGAATCAGCTGGCGTCGGGAGAGGAAGTAGTAGCCACTGGTGCCGTTCGGAGCGATCGTATCGCGCTGGAAGCCCTGGATATCCCGGCTGTACATTGCCGTGATTTGGAGGTTGCCAAAGTTGTAATTGCCCTTGAAGCCGTGCAATTGGCGCGTCGTTGCTGTATATAACTGAGAAGCCCTAGCAAACTCTTGGGTGTTGTAGTCTCCCCACATCACGTAATCCGGTTCAGCCCCCAACACGGGTGACGTCCGCTCGAAGCGCAGGTACACGCTGTCGGTAGAGGGAGTCAGGTAATCCACCGTGGAGCTATCGCCGTAGACGGGATATTGTTGCTCGCAAAACTGCGGCCCTTGAAATAACCGGGTAATCCCATCACAGTTTTGGTTCAAAGGGCGATCGCTATTGTAAGCTCCCGTAAACAGCCACTCCCCAATTCGTCCGGTGGCGAAAACAGCACCCGTTAAATCGAATTCGGTCCCGTCATGAATCAAATCGGGGTTGAGGAATTCGCGTCGCGGCCCCCAGAAGTCAGTCCCGGACTGACCAATCCGCAAATTGACTACACCAGAAACGATCGACGGACGCAGGTTGGTAATGAATTCAACTTGGGCATACGTTTCAACAACCGTGTCTTGTAGGGTGTTCTGGGTAATAAGTGGCAGTCTCGTATTCGATTCTTCACTTGGCTTCAGATTGGAGGACTCAGGACGATAAATCGCGGCCCGAATCCGAACTTTCTGCGCTTCCAACCCAGATTGCAGTTGGCCGGTGAATTGTCCGCCCCGTGCCATCACTTGGAATCCCAGTTGGTCTTTATCCTGGTCAGCCCCGACAAACTTGCCCGCGCTACTCGTTAACGTAACCAGAGTATCCTCAGTAATCAGTTGCCCATTTTCATCGATGATTCGACCTTGCACCGTCAGGATTGAACGACCATCTGCTGGCACTTGCGGATTACCAACGGGAGAAATTTCAATCTTGGCTTTGGTGGTTTTAACGGTGAGTTGAATACTCTGCGGAGTTCCGTTCCCCGCTTGCACCGTAATGGTGTTTTCCCCATCTTTTAAGGGGATGTTGTACCAAGTTTGGCTAATGATGTGTTGAGCTTCATCCCGTTCTTGCTGGGTAGACGTCACAGGATCGAGGGGTTTTTGATTAACCGTAACTTGGATTGGGGAGTCGGCGTTGTACTGCACCACCAAGTTAGTCGAGTTTTTACTTACGACTCCGGTTTGAGGCGTCAGAATACGTACTTCTCCCGGAGCGAGGGTGAGAGGGGTTTGTGTCGGTGCAGCGTTCTCCTGAGCTACCTTTCCGGGTGTCGCCGTTGGCGATACTTCGGCCTTACCAGCTGTTGAGGGTGAAGGCGTTGCGGAGGACTTGTGTTCTATCTCCCCTGGATTGTCTTGGGCAACATTCTCCCCACTCTCCGGCTTGTCCTTTTTCTGCGTGTCACCGGCTTGAGCTTCAGTGACAGCGGTGTCAGCAACTAGGGCTGGAACATCCTGACTGCTTGTCTCAGAACCTACTTGACTTAGCTCTAAGTTTGTTGTCGATACTGAGGAATTCAGGAGTAGAGATTGAGGATGAGACGCCCATAAACTGGCGTTGGCAGCCAAGGATGAAAATCTCCCCGTCTCCCCGTCTCCCCGTCTCCCCATCTCCCCATCTATTTTCAGATTCGAGCTTGGGGATTGAGACGATACGTCTGAGGTAAGGAGTTCTTCTCCCAACTCTTCCTGTAGCGAGCGTCCTACCTCCCCGTGTTCTCCGGCGTCATTCCCCACGCCTAGATTGGGTTGTTTCGGTAGTTGGTCTGGCAGTTCATCCGCGATCGCGTTTGGGGTAGTCCCAGCCATCCCCAACACCGTTACCAACACGCTAAATGCGATCGCCTTCATCCATCCTTGAGACATTAATAAGTGAAAAGCAATACGTCTGGAACCGGACAGCCGCCAATGTTTATCTTGGGTCTTCTCTCCTGTTTGTTGCCGCCGTTGCAGAGAACTCTGATGGCTACCTGCAATGCCTTTCACCGTTTCCCTAACGTTTTTCATGGCTTCTGCTCCCCGTATGCAGGTGTCACGGCAAAATTCATTCGAGCCAGTCCTCCTGGCTCAAGTCGCACTAAGCGAGACTGGCTATTTCTCTCAATAAAGCGGCGATTTGGCGCGAGTGAGTATCCGGGCAGACTGGTCAAATCTAGGGTGCCAGTACGATTCCCAGAAATGACATTGGCTAAAGAAAACAGTCCGTTCGCATCGGTTGTGACACGATTCCCGTCATCCATGTAGATTACGGCGTTCGGAACTCCAGGTTCTCCGGGCTGCTGTTCGCCGTCGAAGTTTTTATCAACAAATACTCGCCCAACGATCGTGCCGCAGTCAGATAAGATACCGGGTTTAATCCTGAGCTGGAAGCTAGCCAGATTACTGCGAGGCTCTTGAGCCACATTTCTACCATCGCCCCGAACCGCATCTGGCGTTAGAACAGCGGCATAAACGACATTGAGAGTTTGTCCCGGATCTAAACGAGGATAGGTGAATGTCACCGTCCGATTTGATGTCGCTGGAGGCGGCAATACTACAGGGGTTGTCCCTGCGCCAGAGGTAATAGAGCCTTGTAAGGACTCGGGCAACAACTGCACCCCCAGTGGCTGCGTGTCTGTCAGCGTGATATTGCTGGCACTCACTTGACCTGTATTTTTCAGGGCAAGACGGTAAATAACCGTATCGCCCGGTTCTGCTGCGGCGCGATCGGCTGTTTTGAGTAACTGGAGAACGGCTTGACCAGCGAAGAGGGATGTCGGGTTGGATGGCGTTTGTGGAACATTACTGCCCGACGCAGAAGCCGTGTTTTTGATTTCATTCTGGGCAGCAACGGGTAACTCCCCAGGAATTAAGAAAGCAGTTAGTAGAACAGTTAGCAGCAGATTAAAGCTGCCAAACTGCTGAGTGTCAAATTTCATCAGAAGGTATCACCCTGGTGGCGATGTGGTTTCTATGTGCTTAGAGAAGGAGTTGGTGTTTCGAGAAAGCGATCGAATTATTGTTGCAGATTCCCTGATGCGCGCAATTGAGAGGTTAGCTCGTTGTTGAACGTTTCCTGTTGATGCCGCGATGCGCTTGGAATGAGATATTAACAGACTTTGTCAGTCAATGATAAGAGCTTTAACTCTTTCCGTAAAAAAAATCAAACTTGTCGTTAATGTTGCCATTTTAGTATTGACTCGAAAGTACATTAAGGTATAGTATGTTCTATTTTGTCAAAAAAAAAGACTGAGTTTGAGAAGTGACGAGCAAATCCCTAGAACCCTTAGTCAGAGGCGATGTAGCTGGAATTTAACATCTTCTAAAAATCGGATTTTGTAACACCTTAAATAGTGACCCATTCTTTTAAAGATTGAGTCATCTTTCCAAAGATATATTATCTTGGTGAGCAATGCTGCGATTAATTACTTAACAACAGCATTGCTTCAAGAAAGGACAATAATTAGCTAACTACTAACTCATTAGTTGCACCTAACAGATTACAGAATTGCATCCTGTTGACAGGTTTTCTGAGTCAAAAGTTAAGAATTATTTCTATCTTAATCTGAACATTACTTCTGGAAATCCTCTCAGTTGAAGTAAGGAGTGTTTGTGCAAGCAAAGTATACTGACACACACGCTTAACTTACACCGAATTCTATTTTTATCTCTCTAGACTCAATTTCCGTGATAGGGAAATTACTGAATTTTTTTCAGCCAGATGGCTGATGGACTTTTCGCCTTACATAACATTCGCTTCAATCAGGAGCATTCAATTTTGTCAGTTCGACAGTTTAGGGGCGCGAAGCTTGGCACTCCCAATGTCGTTAATTTGCTGGCATTGAGATATCCCCTTCAAGTTAGGGCAATTAGCTCCGCTATATGGCGTAAGTTCTACGACAAGCGGCTATCGTAAGGTGTATTAGCGTGGTGTAACGCAGCTCGATCGCGATCGTAATGTAGCCTTGTCATTCCTGTACCAATCTTGTAGAGCGGGCGACACGAGGAGCTATTCTTCGGGGACGGACTTTTTGAACCACTCCACAAGAGATAGTTGGATATTGTTTCTTGGCAAGTCTCTAAGCCAAAAGACGGCTACAATAACCGTAGATTCCAACATGTCTTAGTATTGTGCTGACAAATGGCACTCTTGCCTCATGCTCAAGACACTTGTTCTCGCGTCGATTGCCAGTGTTCTGACTGCTCTACCTGCTGCTGCTGAAAACTGGGTCTTGGTGGCTCGTGGTGAAGGTGGAACGGACTACTACATTGATGCAGAATCTGTGGAAGAGGGTAGCAATAGCACCTATCTGTTTTGGCGGATGTCTGTCTCATCCCAACCTGATGAAAATGGGATAGTGGCAACTAAGACCTATGTTTCTATGAGTTGTCCGCTGCAAGGGTGGCGACGGAAAGCTTATGCGAACTTTAATGCCCAAGGCGAGTTAGTCAACCGTGAAGACTTTGGTGATACAGAACCGCTACAATTTTTCACCTCGGGTAGCGTAGGAGAAGCGTTGTGGAAATTTGTATGCAAGTCAGGTCGGCCATCCCCGAAGTAGCGATCGCATTTCACAGTGAACTATGGGTCACGAGTTGACGCTGGCACTGTCGATCAAATTCTCCTGAGATAGTTTATTTACCCAAAATTCAGGAATTGAAAAATTTAGACTCAAGATTAAATTCTATGTAAAAAATCTGTAAAAAGATTGTTCGATAGAGAGACAGTTGCTATTCTCAGAACAGAAGTCAAAATATAATAATTAAACATTGATTTTTTAGGAGTCCGTGCAAGCGGGCTCGGTTTTTATCGCCGCGTAAAGCCTTCAACATAGCCTCGCTTAGAGCAGTTAGCAGTCAGATTCTCGTGTATCAGCTTTTGTGTTTTCCTCGCTGTGTCTAGGTTTCACACACCTGAGCTGCACCTCATCCAACTGAAAACCGTTATAGAGCGCAACGGAACGCGATAGACGTAACCGGACGTAGCACAGCGAATAAGTTCGCGTCCATTCTATTTGCCAGGGCTTAAATTGAGGACAGCACTGATTGGAGAAGTTTCACTGGGTCAGTTATGTCGAGCTACTCTTGAAAAAGAGTAGGATAAATTCGATCGATTGTTAAGGGAACTATTCTAAAAAAACGGTCTAACACAGAGTGCAATCGCCGTGGACAGCGCAGTGAAAAGGGGCACTACCTTCACTTTCTTTTCTACTGAACAACCATGGACAATCAAACAAAAAAAATGATTCTGGTGATTGAAGACAGCCAGGTGATTTTAGTTAGTCTTCTCATGTGCTTAAAAAATCATGGCTTCCAAACGATTAGTGCAGAAGATGGTTTAACGGGCGTACTACTGGCAAAGAATCATTTGCCTGACCTAATTATTTGTGACATCATGCTGCCGGAACTCGATGGATATGGTGTATTGACTCAATTGCGTCAAGAGCCAGCAACAGCAAAAATTCCGTTCATTTTCCTGACGGGAAAAACGGATAGATCGGCGACTCGCCAAGGAATGAATCTCGGAGCAGATGATTATTTGACAAAACCCTATACAAGAGATGAATTAATTGAGGCTGTTTTTGCTCGGTTAGACAAACAGGAAAAAATTACTCAGCCTTATCTAAATGACATGCAAAAAGCCCTAAATGATTTGGGTAAGGTTGCTTATTGCGATTCTTTGACTAACCTACCAAATCGTATGCCGTTACGTCGCTGGATCGATGATGCCATAGTAGAGGCACAAAACAAAGAAACATTGGTAGCCGTTCTCTGTTTAAATTTGGACAAATTCAGTAGTATTAACTCCAATCTAGGCTATGCCATCGGAGATTTATTGCTTCAATCTGTAGCAGAACGTCTAATGGATTGTGCAGGTCATCTAGGTACCATTACCCGACTCAATGGGGATGAATTTGGGATTGTGCTAGCAGGGATGTTTCACCAGACAGAAGTCGCGAAATGGAGTCGAAAACTCTTGGATGCGATCGCTCAACCCTACTTCTTCAACGAGCAGAAAGTCTGTATTCAAGCCAGTATCGGTATCGCCCTCTATCCCAAGCATGGTAGTGATTCTGATGAGCTACTGAAGAATGCGGAAACAGCAAGGCGCTGGTGTCGCAAGCAAGGTGGCGGCAGCTATCAGTTTTACGCTGCGATATAATCGTTTCTTCGTTTACCAGGGACTACCAACCATAGTAAAGCCACTCCAGTAGTAGGGATGTGATAAATTTCGATTACCGAGTTGGCTTAACTTGGGTGTCAAAGGAAATTCTCTTGAACTGGTAATCAGCTGTTTATCTTGTAGGCGCACCTTTCCCGTCAGCATGGCTAACTGGGTTCGTCGCAGTGCCTCAGCTTTAATGGGGGCAGCTTTGAGTTGCTGGTAAAACTCGCTCATTAAACCTAACGTGCCTTCATCATTCACATTCCAAAGACTGGCTAAAGCCGATTTGACTCCAGCTTGTACGGCTAAGCCAGCAAACCCTAATTCAACTTGCTCGTCACCCACTGCCGTTCGACATGCCGATAGCACGAGTAAATTTACGGACGGTTTCACCCAGCCCAATGAAGACAGTCCAATCGGAGGCAACTTTCTGTCCGCTAACTGAATAAACGAGTTTTCAGGTTTTCCGGGCAAAAATTCCGCATGCGTTGCCAGATGGATAATCTTGAAGGGCGTTTTCTCCCGTTCTAACTTCAGATTCGCTAGGGTAAAGTCTGCGTTCAACAGGGACTTACCCGGCCAAACTTGAGTAATCGCGGATAATTCTAAGGGCACGGCGGGTAAATCGGGTAAGCGCAAGTTACTATTAAACTTACTAGCTCCCATTGCCAGAACTTTAGATTCGCGGATATCGGTATAGCTACTATCTGTCAGGGAAAGGCTGGGCATCAACCCTAAACTATAGCGCTCGATAATAAACCCTTTGTCATCATGTAGGGCGGCAAACGGAATCGTTCGCAACCCGCTGTCAGCGATGTAGATCAAGTTGTTGATGCCAAGCTGTTGTAAGTCTTTGTCTAAAGGCGCAACTAACCATTGATACATCTGTCGAGCGAGAGGCTGATAGCTACGATCGTCTCGTACATTGGTTACGGCTAACCGAAATTGCGTGGCGACTGAGATGACTCGCGATCGCGTAACGTTGAGAGACTTGCGAATGGGTTTGCCTTCTGCGGTGAGCAAAACCAATTCTAAGCGATCGCTCGGTTGAGGCGTGAGAGAACGCAAGAGTGCCAGTTGGTTCAAGTCTTGCTGCGAACCTCGGGCAGAACTGGGTACGGGAGTAATGCTGCTGGGGACAAACACGGCATAGATAAACGCCGATTTAATGCCACTGGCCTGCTCTGCACGACGTAGGATAGTTTGAGATTCTGCCAAACTAGTACCCGAACTCCTGCCCAAGCCAAAATAGTCCGAGTAATCGCTGCTCAAGGAGCCGTCAATCGCTGCTACGCTATCGGTACTGTTACTGCGAGACGGCGAGGCTGGCGGTGCGATTGGCGCAAGTTTGGTCTGAGGATCGGTCAAGTCAACCGGATTGATGCCAAAAGGTTGCTGGGCGGGAGGATTGCTGGGCTGATTGGGATTGTTGGGGTTATTCGGATTCTTGGGCTGATTGGGATTGTCGGGCTGATTGGGATTGTTGGGGTTATTTGGATTCTTGGGAGGATTGACACTAATAATCTGAATGTTGTCCTTCCGGTACGTATAGGGAAACGATTGCGGGGGGAAAAGCGTGAGCTTCCCGCTAGAAATAGCACCGGCCGTACCGTTGGTTGTGGCATTGCCAATCTCAAAGGGAATGACGCCATTGCCTCCATGCTGAATTGAGATCGCGCCTCCACCCTGATTCCCCGTGGTGGAAATGCTCGTTAAGCCAAACGTATTGGTAGCCCGGAACAGTCCTTGTGTGGCAATATTCACGGTACCTCCCGTTGTGCCACCCGTTGCATTAATCCAGTTAACAGCGATGTCGCTGGTAGAATTTAAGGTAAGATTGCCTCCCTTGCCTGACTTACCGCTTAAGTCGATCTGTCCGGTTGTAATTCCCGTCTTAGCATCGCCTTGGATGTCTCCACCATTGATTGAGCCAGAGGAGTTGAGGTTGCCAGTCGCGATGCGACCTTGTCCGGAAAGAGCGATTTTTCCACCTTCTGTTGCACCTGAAGAGTTTAGGTTACCACTCGTAATGTTTCCGGTCTGACTCGTAAGGTTGAGCGTTCCACCACCTCCGGTGCTGGATTGAGTGGTAATTCCGCCTGCGGCGATATCCTGGTTAGCGGATAATGCGATCGCTCCGCCATTAGTAGTTGTCGAGCTAGAGTTGAGCGTTCCGGCACGGGTATCGATCTTGCCGTTAGTACTGGTTAGGGTAATGCTCCGACCGGAATTGATAATATTGCCAGTCGTAATTCCTTGGTTGGCCAACAGGGTAATGGTAGCGTTATCGGCTCCTGTTAAGGTATAACCTGTGGTATCGATCGCGCCAGAACCAATAGGCGATCGCAAAGTGACCGGGTCGTTGAAGGTCACGTCGCTTTTCAGCGTAACCTTGCCACTGCCATCCGCTCGACCAATGGTAATGGAGTTAAAGCCATTGGCTAAAGTGTTCAGTTCGCTAGTACTGAGGTCTAGCGTGTTCGCGCCGCTATCGCCCGTTCCGCCCAAGGCAGTATTCTGAGTGGGGGTAAAGGGTTGAATCAGCAGGTTACGATTGCTGACGATGGTATTGTTGCCTCCGATCAAGTCAATGCCGTTACCCGTCAAGCTGATATTGCCAAAATTATTGGCTGGAGCGCTTGACAAAAGGAACGTGTTCATCTGCGATGCCGTAATTCCATTCGCAGCCGTCAGAGTAATATCTCCACCCAAACCCGTGCCAGCAGCGGCGAACGAGCGAGCATCGATATTACCCGTCGTAATCACGCCACCGTTGGTGGTGAGGTTAATAGCACCACCGTTGCTGGCATTGCCCGCCAGAGCGCCAGAATAGGAATATAGGGTGCCGGTTTGAATGTTGCCGTTCGTGGTAGTTAGGGTAATGGGACTGCCGTTGCCCGCATTACCGGGGTTAGACCCAGAGTAGGAGAAGAGGTCGCCGGTGGTGATACCATTGGTAGCCGTAGCTGCGATCGCACCACCATTCCCAGACGTTGCAGACGCCGAACCGGAAAACGAGTCAGAATACGATTTCAGGAAACCTGTATTGATGGTGCCAGTCGTCGCCGTGAGGTTAATCGCTCCACCGTTACCAGAACTTCCCGAAGTCGCCAACGAGTAGGAACTGAAGTTGTTCTTGCCTGCGTTAATCGTCCCCGCCGTCACGTCAATTGCTCCTCCCGTACCAGCCGAACCCTTGGCGTTGGCTTGAGAGAAGGATTGCACCGCACCCGTAATGCTGATGATGCCATTGGTGGGGTTGGCTTGTAGGGTAATTTTTCCCCCATTATTCGCATTGCCGGGCCCTGTCGCTACGCCATTCAACGCTGTCACTTGGCTAGACGTATTGAGAGAACCTGTAGTGAGGTTACCTCCAGCCGTGACTTTAATATCCCCGCCCGCAGCCGAATTCCCATTGCTATCCGCGACTGAGGATGCATCTAATGAACCTGTCGTAATGTTGCCATTGGGGGCAGCAAGCGTAATGGCACCAGCATTCCCAATCGGAAAAGGAGTCGTCGCTTGCGTTTTAGAAGTGAGATTGCCCGTTGTTAGGTTGCCGTTAGTGGCAGTCAGTTTAATCGCCCCCCCATTGCCCAAGCCAGCGGATAATCGCTCGGTGACAATATTGCCCGTCGTGACATTGACTCCTGAGATTGTGACATTTCTCCCGACAGCATTGAGGGTTTGAGTCGGAGACATGGCAAACGAGCCAGTTCCATTGCCGTCCGCATCTGCAATCAACTCAATTGAGCCAGCTACAGAATTGGCAAAAGGGGCAGCATTAAAGGTTAGCTGGTTGCCAGTCAAGGTACCAATCGTAATATTGTTGGTCGCCTCTAACCGGACGTTAGCACTGGATGGAAGATTTTGCAGGGTCGTTTGGGAAATCGCGATCGCACCAGGCGTCGGCAAAAAATCACCTGCTAAAATTTGACCTGTGGTAAGCAGCTGAGCATCGACTCCAGGTGAAGAGGGAGCATTCGAGATGGTGATATCGGTTGGGTCTAAAAGTAGGGTACCCAGTTGACCCGTAGGCGCGCTTAAGTCGGCTTGCCCGTCAAACAGCAAGTTTTGCTTACCCGATACCTCGGCAAATCCCCCATTACCCGAATCACTACCTCCACGAGCGCTAATATTGCCTGAGAAGCCTGTGACTTGGTCGGCCCAAACAATCACGCGACCTCCATTACCACTGTTTAACGCATCGGCATGAATGGCCGTGTCTCGACTGACAAAGGTACGAGATGCATTGGGTACCGTTCCCTGTCCTTTGTAATCTCCACCAATCAGGACGCTGCCCCCGCCGTTACTGCCAGAGGCATCGATTGTCGCACCCGTGACACCAATGCGATCGCCTAAAATAGTCACATCACCGCCAGTCTGCCCGACGGCTGGATTAGCAACATTCAGGCTACCAGCGACCATTGCCGTTCCGGACTGAGTGGGCAGAGTCACGCCGCTATTAGTCACTTGCACCGCACCGCCGGGAGAACGGCTTAATCCCGTTGCCACGCCACCGACGGTAAGCAGAGTGGGTAAATCGAGCGCCGTAATCGATTGCTGCGGCACGCCCGTGGTGCGCGGCGGCTCAATTTCCAAGTTCAACACATGTCCGGGTTGACCGATCCGTACTAAACTACCACCTTCTACTGCTGCGATCGTAATCGCTCCACCGGCAGTGCTGAGTTGACCGGTATTGATAACATTGCCGCCTAGTAAGGTTAAATTCTGTCCCGGTGCGACGGCTAGATTGCCAGCATTGATGATACTTCCAGGTTGGGATAAATCAAAGGCAAACTGGCTGGGTGTACCGACTAAGTTCTGATAGGGATTGTTACCACTGGCATTGAACCAGTTATTTTCACCAAAACCAATTCCTGTAGCGGTGGTAGCGGTAAACGCAGCAGGGACATTCAAGCTAGCATTTGGACCAAAGATTATTCCCGCAGGATTCATCAACAACAAGTTGGACGTCCCGCCGCTAACCTGGATTAAGCCATCAATGATAGAAGGATTGCCACTAACAACGCGCCCGAAGATATTGCGAATCTGAGGATTGGAAAGAAAGTTAGCAATTTGGCCGGAATTCAGCCCGAATTGCTCAAAGCTGTGGAATAGGTTCGCTCCATCTTTCGATAACGTCCCGCCTGAAATGTCTAACTGCTGCCCGTTTGGGATAACAACAGTGCCGGTGCCATCTGGCGCGGATTGAATCGACTGTGCTTGGGCGGCTGCAATGGTATGAAGCGTTTGGGCAATTGGGGGAGGCAGTAAAATTGATATCCCAATCGGCATCGCCCCAGCTAGCGGTAGGATAGATAACCACTGACTGAAACGCTTGATGAATGCTTTCACTACCTGTCTACTCCCCTGGCTGCGAGCAAGAATACATGGGTTGTTCACAGTGAGCAGTGAACAGTGAACAGTGAACAGTAAGCAGTTACCCCGCCTGAAACATACCGCTTGTGGAAGCAGGGGATTTCTACCCGAAGTGTTGACTGCTCACTGATAATTGGTCGCTGATAACTGGTCACTGGTCACTGATAACTGGTCACTGAAGATGAAGTAGAGGCACCAAACCGGGTTCCCTCTGGAAAGATGCTGAAATTAAAGCAGCAGCCATCTAATCGCTATTGTGCGCTACGCTGATTGACTGATTTCACCAACCGACAACAGCTATACCGTGAGAGCGCACCGGGCAAAATAAAGGGTTCTTTAGTCGATCATATCTAAAGCAATAGTCCAACCCGTAAAAAATACGTGTAGTTAGACCAAGGAAAGGTAAAGAATAAGTTTAATACTCCCTCGCTGAAAAGTTTGTAGGGTGGGCATTGCCGATTAGAACTTGAAAAACTCGTTCTGTCCTTAGTCGGCAATGCCCACCCTACGCTAGAGCTAGAAGCCCACACCGAACCCCATCGGGTCGGTGCGCGGTAGTTCACTATTTACGATCGCGATGTTGGTCTTGACCGACAGGCTTTCAACGCTTGAGCGCTCAAACCATAAGTAATGCAATCATCGCTTTCCATCGCCTCACTCAAGCTCTC
>DATNPC010000932.1:0-6235 GCA_036703375.1 Allocoleopsis sp. | reverse complement strand
CCTCGATAAAATCCCCTTTGTGGCGGAATTACTGGAGCATCAGCTGTTTGCAACGGCTCTACTGATTGATAATATTTCCTATCCAGCTCAGACTCCTGAAGCACTGGCACGAGTGGAACTGTTAATTCAAAATTTAATTATTCAAGTCGCCAATGCGATTGTTCAACCGTTACTGAATGAATTTTCTGATGTAGAAACGATTAAGCAAGATTTCTACGATAGACATCTCATGTCATCGCGAGAAATTGCCCGATTTCGCAATAACTTGTCTTGGCGATATCGCATATCCCAACTAGTACTCGAACCGAAAGCTATCTTTGAGAGCCGATACAATCTATTTTTCCTCAGTGATACTGGCATCAAACAAACGTCTATTTATGCGTCCCGACGGCAGGAGTTGGATGAGTTGCGGGGTATTCCGTTAGTTGTAACCTTAGCTTATGAGATGCGGGATGCGATCGCACCTCGGCTGCGCGCGATCGTTGCCTGGGGAGGTAAAGGGATGGTTTACGTCCTAACTCAAGTGCTGGGCCGAGCGATTGGTTTAGTCGTTCGTGGAGTGATTCAAGGTATTGGTAATACCTTGCAGGATACCCGGTTTGGGAAAAATGGCGAACGAGGTAAATAATGTTTGATTCAAGTTGTAAGACGCGACGACTCAGAGAGTGCGATCGCTTTCACTGACGTGAAAGATTAACAGAGTTCGGTATCGAAAAGTCGCAAACATCAGGAATTAAGTTGTTTTATTGAGTTTTTTGTAGAAGGGATAATATCTGATACACCGATCGAGCGACCTCTTGACATGTGCTATCTATAAATTAGTATGAGGCGAACCTACCTATTGATATCGATCGAACTGGAGATACTTACCTAGGCATTTTTCTTCTGGAGCCAGGAGATGAACAATTAATAGGAAAATTGTATGCTCGCAAACAGAAGTTTTGGATACTTGTGCCAAGTTAAGTGGTTCAACTGACATCTTGCACCTTTCTCAATAATCGTAGGATTGGCATTGCCGACTAACGATAGAATCAAGTTCTCAAGTTCTATTCGACAATGCCCACCCTACATGGGCAAGATTGTTGAAAGTGGTGCAAGATATAAGTCAACTAACCCGATCGTCCCCAAGGCATTCCTTAAACGTTAGGAGACGTGTGAATGGAACTGATTCTATTCACAAAAATCACTTCTAACCTATTCGATCTGTCTGACTAAAAAAATCAGAAATTGAAGAATGATGAATTAAGAGGATACTGCGATACTTCAATCATTCACAATGATTTCGTAGCTAGGTTCATCATTCACAATTCATCATTTCCATTTACCTCTAGAGAGAGGGCAGTTAGAGAAAGGCTAGTTATCCTACACTAATGTAACGAAAAGTTAAGCCCAATCTCAATCGAGCAAGTTGCACTATGGTTGACATGATTGACGAAACATCCCTCCAGGAATTGCAAAACCTGATCCAGGGCGTTTTAGAAGCACAGACCGACAATCTTTGTGAGGTTGTGAAAATTGCGGGTTTAAATCCTGTAGAAGATTTGGTAGGAGCGGATTTGAGGCGCACGCAACTCAGGGGTATTATCCTTAACCGCGCTGATTTGAGTGGGGCAAACCTGAGTGGTGCCAACATTAGAGGGGCGATTCTCAGTGGTGCCAACTTAAGCGATGCCAACCTGAGTAATGCGGACTTGAGCCGAGCCAACTTGATAGGAGTGCAACTGATAGATGCTGACCTAAGTAATGCCAATTTGAGTTGTACGAACCTCATTCGCGCTAACCTACTCCGGGCTGATTTGAGTGGTGCTGATTTAAGAGGAGCCCACTTGGGAGGCGCAGACCTCAGTCGAGCGAATTTGGGCAGTGCGAACTTAGGGGGAGTCAATTTATGCGGTGCTAGTTTGAGTGGAGCTAGCCTCAGCGGAGTTAACTTAATTCGAGCGAATTTGTCTCATGCTGACTTAATTCGAGCAAATCTTTGTCTCGCAGACCTGATTTGTACAGATCTCACTATGGCTAACTTGTGCGGGGCCGATCTGATCGGTACAGATCTGAGTATTGCTAACCTCAGTGGGGCAACTTTAAGCGGGGCTGACTTGAGTGGAGCGATTCTTTGCGGCGCGAATTTAAGCGGAGCGATCTTACGCGGAGTTAACCTGAGCGACACTGACTTCAAGGGAGCAAATGTCAAAAAGGCTCAATTTTCTAGGAATTTAGGTCTTTCCGATCGAACCAAACTAGAGTTGAGACGACGAGGGGCAATTGTTGAGGACATGAATTGCGATCGCTTGTTGCGGTGGAATGGCAAAAACATGAGCCAAGTATTCCATTGGCAAGCTTCTCAGTCCATTCAATACTCCTGAGTGAGAGTCGAATCCTACTTTTTATTCGCGCTCTGGCATAAGCGTGGCTGTTCCCTGCGTGAATTCCTGTAAACGTTACGCCGTATAAGCAACCAACGGCTTCCACGGTCGGCTACCTTTATAGATATCCTCTCGTGATATCAATATCCAGCTTGGCAATGCAACCTTCCCTTCCGACAAAGCCCCAGCCGGAGCCTGAGAACAAATGCCCAGGATGCTTATACCTCAAATTGGAAGGAATTCCGGTTCAGCCAGAAGACCAGGACATCTTCGCTCTGTGGCATACCTCTACCCAACACCAGCAGATTAACTTATACCTGACGATTAAATTTGACGAGCAGTGGCACGCGATCGAGAACGGCCGCATTAAGTTTGGTCTCAAAGGTGGAGAACTGAGGCTAAAGCTCGAAAATAGCGAAATTCCCTACGAGGATCGCGAGCTATCGGGTTCTATAGAACTTTCGATGCCACAGCAACGGCAAGAACTTGACGCGACCAAAGAGGGTAAAGGCGATCGCACAATTGCAAAAACTCAATCTAGCCTTAGTCCAGAAAAAAAGCCGGTCAGTACAGGATCGATCTCGTTTACCGTCTGTCACATAACGACTAAAATTTCAGAGGAGAATCCAGTTTGGATTTTTGAAGAAGAAAAAGGTGAGTCAGTTTTAAAAGGTCTGTTGAAAAAAACCAAGCTGGCCACCTTAAGCGCGATCGCTTTTCCCTGTCGCGTAGAAGCAACGTTTGAAGTCTCCAAGCGAGATGTGTGCTTGACTGATGCTGAAGGATTGTGGCCGCCAACCATTAGTCGCAATAAACGGGCAGTGTTGGACAGGCTGATTATTCAACGGTTGCTGGAACCCAAATTCAAGCCATATCTGAGCCGAGCCGAGTTGCACTATGACTGACGACCAATCCCTTCAACAACTGCAAGTCCTCATCCAGCGCGTTCTAGCAGCGGAAACAGACAATCTTAAAGACTTAGCCGATATTGCTGGTTTAAACATTGCAGAAGATTTTGCCGCTGCTGACCTGAGCAAGACCGACTTGAGTGGAATTGACTTAATCGAAGCCGACTTGAGAGGTACGAACCTCAGAGGCGCTAATCTCCGAGGAACCAACCTGAGGGGAGCCGACCTGAGGGGAGCGGACCTCCAAGGTGCTGACTTGAGCGAAGCTGACTTGAGGAGCGCTAACCTGAGGGGAGCCCATCTCAGGAGTGCTGAGCTGAGAAGTACACAATTGAGTAGTGCCAATCTCACCGATGCTGACTTGAGCGAAGCCAAACTTTGTGGGGCCAATCTGTGCCGTAGCGATCTCAGAGGAGTAGACCTCAGACGAGCAAAACTGTGCGCTGCCAATCTGAGCGAAGCCAAACTCAGAGCCGCCAATTTAGGTCATACCGATATGAGCGAAGTTAATCTCAGAGGTGCCTTCCTGATTCGGGCGTACTTGGGCAATGCCGTGCTAAGAGGTGCCGATCTCAGTAGTGCTGACTTGTGCGAAGCTGACCTAAGCGAAGCCAAACTCTGTGGTGCCAAGCTGAGGGGAACCAACTTGAAAGGGGCGAATTTGAGTTTAGCCGACCTGACGGGTGCCACTCTCATCCGTGCCAACTTGACCAATGCGGATCTGATGCGTGCCAAGCTGAAAGAAGCCGATTTGATTCGCACGAATCTGAGCGGTGCCGATCTTAGGGGAGCTGATTTGAGCTTGGCTGACTTGAGCCTCGCTAACTTATTTTTGGCAAATTTGGCGAGTACTAGCCTCATCCGTACCAACCTCAGCATTGCAGAACTAGGTGGTGCTAACCTGAGCGGTGCTAACCTGAGCGAAGCTGATTTAAGAGGCGCAAATGTAGAGAATACTCAGTTTGCCAATAATATAGGGATTTCTAAGGAGATGAGACTTGTCTTATTGCGGCGAGGAGCCATCTTTGAAGATTCAACGGGCAATCGCTCTGAGGTGCTGACTCCTCGTTAGCCATCAGTGAGCAGTGAACAGTGAGCAGTGACCAGTTGTTTGATACGAGTACCCTAGACCTCATGCATGAATAGAATTATCGCCCCCCTAGCCCCCCAACTTTGGGGAGAACTGGATTCAAAGTCCTCCTCCAATTAGGGGATGCGAGGGAGCTTTTCATGATTTATGGAGGTCTCCTGAGTATGAGGCTCCCACCGTGTGGTGACAAGTTGAGATCGGTGGGTTCAATCCCCGCTCTCAACCTTGCTCACTGGCCACTGTTCACTGCTCACTGTAAAAAACTTTCCAGGATTTTTCCAGTCTGGGCAGAACAAGTAAATAGCAAAGCTCAAAGGTCGCCAATGTCTGACGGGAACCGGAAACTTAAAAAACCAAGATGGATCGAGTTTGTGACTTTGGCATTACTGCTAGTGATGAGCGGATCGCTCGTGACGGCTTGCCAACTGTTCCAACCTGAGGGCGAATCGACTCAACCACAGGAGAAACCACGACCTGTCAAAGTTGACCAACACAACCAGTCGCCTGAAGCTGAGAAAACCGATCGGCAAAACGATCGCAAACCGAAAGATAGTGGAGAAGACACGCAAGACGATGATGACCCAGAATAATTGCTGCGCCTTTTAGAGTGTGTTGTGTTACCCTCCAAAATATGGAGATACACCAGGGTTACAGTACGCTTGCAATAACACTGCGCGATCGCCGTCAACGTCTTGCCCAGCTCATCGATTTTCCAGTCATTCTCTGGTCGGGGCAAGCGAGTCCGCGCAACTTTCCGGCGAATCCCTTGCCGTTTCGCGCCAGCAGTCACTTTCTGTATTTTGCCGGTTTACCGTTAGAAAATGCAGCGATTGTTCTGCATAACGGGTTGTTAGAACTGTTTATGGACGACGCGCCTCCAGAAAGCGCTCTCTGGCATGGCGAGATGCCCAAACGGGAGGAAATTGCTCAGACAATCGGGGCAGATGCCGCTTTTCCCTTATCAGAAGTGCGATCGCGATCGCTCGGTGCAGCAACAGTAGCCGTTCAGGATGCTGCTACATTCTGCCAACAAGCTCAACTCCTCAATCGGTCAGTGACAGCCGCAAATGCTCCAGCAGGAATTGACTTGGAGTTGGCGCGCGCGATCGCATCCTTGCGATTGTGCCACGACGCCGGGGCTTTATCCGAATTACGACAAGCAGCGGCCGTTACGGTAGAAGCCCATAAAGCCGGAATGCGGGCAACGCCCAACGCCAAGATTGAAGCAGCCGTGCGTGCGGCGATGGAAGGCGTCATCATTGCTCACAATATGACGGATGCTTACGGCGGCATCGTTACCGTGCATGGTGAAGTGCTGCACAACACGCAGTATCACCATTCCTTGCAACCTGGAGACTTACTCCTCGCTGATGTTGGTGCAGAAACGCCGATGGGTTGGGCGGCTGACGTTACCCGCACTTGGCCGGTTACAGGTAAGTTTTCCTCGACGCAGCGCGATCTCTATGATGTCGTATTAGCCGCTCACGATATCTGTATTGATAAAATCCGCCCTGGGATTGAATATCGCGACATTCACCTTTTAGCCGCATCGGTGATTGCCCAAGGGTTAGTCGATCTAGGAATTCTGCGCGGGCAGGTGTCCGATTTAGTAGAAATGGATGCTCATGCTCTGTTCTTTCCCCACGGTATCGGACATCTGTTGGGCTTAGATGTCCATGATATGGAAGACTTGGGAGATTTAGCGGGTTATGAGGAGGGACGGACTAGAAGCGATCGCTTTGGCTTAGGCTACCTGCGACTCGATCGCCCGTTGCAGGCGGGAATGCTAGTAACGATCGAACCGGGATTCTATCAAGTCCCAGCTATTTTACACGACCCTGCGCTACGTGCGAAATATCAAGAAGTTGTTGATT
>DATNPC010000931.1:0-5840 GCA_036703375.1 Allocoleopsis sp. | reverse complement strand
AAATCAACAGGTTTATATCTACCGTCCCGGAGTAGCTGTGGACTGTTTGGATAATCCTGCTACCGTTAGCGGCGATTCAGTATTACCCGGATTTGTTCTGGATTTAAGCAAAATTTGGTAAGCTCCGGACTAACGATGAGCCCAAGGATGGAATTGTTCGATCTATCCATCTCCTGGACAGTATCTTGAAGAACATAAAATCGACAAGCGTTGCTGGAAGATCGCATCAAGGCGGGAAAACGCTTCTTCTGTATAGCGCTGGACTTCCTGAATAATGCTTTCCCAAAGAGCCTTGAGCGCTTGCTGATTTGAGCAGAAGCGTATCAAGGTACTACAGGCAGCAATCCACTGTTCGAGTTTGCGGTAACTGATGAAGTAACCACCGAGTCCCTGGATATGCACCCAGAGGACGTTATGCCATTTTTCCCAATTTAGGATTCGCTCTTGCTTGATTTTCAGATGTTTGGCGATTTGCCTGAGAGTGATGACGAAAGTTTTGGGGTTGATGCGATGACGTAGCGGTTGCATGAGTTTTCGGAAAGAAGAACCCCTCTCCAGCCTGCGCGAGCAACGGAGAGGGCGCTAGAATTTTTTTACTGCCCCTGGTGTTGGGGGACTATGTAAAGCTTTTCGTGTAGCTAACTGAGCCGATTTGCCAGAATTAACTCATCGCGAGGGTTTGATTCTCATCTTGTTTCTCGTTGGGAAGGTCAAAGATAATCTCAAACTCAGCGTTTGGGATGAACCGAGCCAACAGTCGTTTGTGGTCATCGGCGTCTTGGCGGTTGCGGAAACGGGCAACGATGATGGCTTGTGCGTTTGGCAATAGACGCGCAATTGCCCAAGCTCGGTCATTAGGATTGCTTAAAAGTTTTACCATTGGTAGAGTCTCCTTTTCTTTGGGAGCCAAAAGCCGGCGCAGGACTTTGGACGGTTGAAGCGCTGGCTTTTGACATTTACAACCATTACAGCAATAATAGCATCAATGCTATTAATGGCATCAATAGCATTAGTGTGACCAAACATCGGTAACTCATAATGGAATGAGGTCTACCGATGCTATTGATGGCAGGAAAAGAGAAAGATACAGTGATGCTCCGGGTGGAAGTATCCGAAGCACTAAGGAATCGACTGAAAGCTCAATCAGCTCGAATGAAAATTACTATGGGAGAGCTAGTAGAAAAACTTGTGGATGAGCCAATGACCCTGAGAGAACTGGAACTAGAAGCACTAAAGAGTTTGGAGCAGGAGGAGTAAAACAAGAAGCGCGATCGCTTTCCTTTCTATTGCTTAATAATTCACCGCAGGGACGTCTGCCTACACGTCCCTATCTTTCTCTGACACTAACACAATCTCAAATCAAGGTTGAGAATGAAATTCTTGTTTTCAACTTGGGTCATGGAAACAGTCAAGCATGAGTTATTCTCTATTTCTGCTCACTAAGGAGCATCAATCAAATGATTAAAGTATATGTTTTCAGTAATAGCTCGATACTTCGACTCCACCCATGCTCAATCGTCTTGTGGATGTACCACTGACGCTCTGTTGCTTTAACCTTTGCCACCCCATACTGTATCAGTGATGAGATGATGACAAAGGATGAAAATGCGTGAAGTGTTCGCACTCTTTACATCGCGATTGAGAACGCACGATATGCGATCTCCTTGGCAGCAGCTCTTGCACGATCGCTAAAAATTCAGTTAATCTTCCACGATTCATCTAGGGCAAAATTACGGGAATTTTTGAGGACAAAACAGCTATCTTCTTTAATTAAGTCCCCCCTACAAACTATAGGAAGGCGTTCTTGATACGCTTTGATGGCAAGGATATAGTCATGGTTGAATAGTTCAGTCTGAATTTTACGCAATTTGTCGATAACTACACCGAGGATTATGACTTTCCCGCTTAGTTGGTCAACATTTGGCGTGTTAATTTGCATCACCATCCCCTGAATTGAAACATTTAGTGCCATGGTAATCAGTTCGCTGATAATGTCGAGTTGTGAGCGATTTTCTGCTTTTTCCAGAGTTTCTAAAATGACACTCATAGAGACGGGGAAACCCGGAATTTCACGATTCAGAGGTAAAATAATATTGGCACGTTCTCCCGCTTCATTTTCTTGTATCCAGATTGAGGCTTTATCCTCCACAGAGTTCTGTTGATGCCAGCCGTGATTTTGCAAGTAAGTTGCTACTTGTTGGGGTTGTATCGATTGCAGAATCTCGATGTCTTTTACGGTAACATTCATAGGTTTTCTCCCCTGGCAATGCATTGCATAAGACTGTTTAGCGTATTTACAGTTAATATATTCTCTCTAGGGATAGATACAGTTACAGTTTCTTGGTTTTGCGTGGGTGTTTCTCCGGCTAGGGATATCCAGTAACCACAACGTCTGAGGCAGAGTTGATCTTCTGATTGATGCAACCAGTCATCTACACGATCGGGGACTAAGACGACGACTAGAATGAGAGGTGGATATTGCTTGGAAACTCTCAGTTCTTCATAATTCTTGATTCTTAGAGGATACTTCAGATAATTCTCATCCAGGACTTCCCTTGAAGTACATTTTAATTGCACGTAAAGCTGAGGAGTTCCCATTAGTCCTTGTACGCCAATTCCTGTAAGGATTAGGTCAATTCCCAGTTGGTCTAAGGGAGTGGTTGTTCTCTGGAAGGAGTAGCCTGCTGCTGAGGTGACAGCATACAGGTAAGCATAGCTAAATTCTTCTTTCTGGGTATTAAGCTCCACGCTTAGCAGCACCTCTACCAATTTAGAGGCATATCTTACCCGAATTTCGTCATAAAACAGCTTTGAAACTATTAGCTGCGTCCAGTTATCTCGAATTGAGTCATGCCCTCGTCCCAACAGTTTATTGAAATAGATGGTTCCTATGGAGAAGGTGGAGGACAAGTACTGCGCTCTTCTCTCAGCCTTGCGGCAATTACAGGCCAGCCCATCCGCATTGAGAATATTCGTGCTAAACGCAACAAACCAGGACTAGCGGCTCAACACCTGACTGCCGTGCGAGCCGCCGCAACAATTTGTCAGGCCGAGCTACACGGAGATGCGCTAGAGTCGATGACGCTGGAGTTTATTCCTAACGGCACTGCTAAGGCTGGGCATTATACGTTTGATGTCACCGAAGCACGGCAAGGCGGTTCAGCCGGGACAGTGAACCTGGTTTTGCAAACGATCCTCCTCCCTCTGGCACTGGCAAACGGAGAGTCTCACGTCACGCTGCGCGGCGGAACTCACATTGCCCATAGCCCCCCATTTCCTTACATCGAACAAGTCTATTTACCTGTCTTGGCTCAACTGGGATTAGAAGCCCAGGCACAGCTCAATGCTTGGGGCTGGTATCCCCGAGGCGGGGGAGAGGTAACATTACAGGTCAAAGGTGGCACAACTCTCCGGGGATTGATGTTACTAGAACGGGGAAAATTGCGTCAGGTGCAAGGCTTAGCGGCGGTAACACAACTTCCCTCCCATATTCCTCAGCGCATAGCGATGCGTGCCGAGAACTTACTGCAAGCAGCTAACCTCAAAGCCCGTGTCAAGCCACTGCGAGAGCGAGGCATTGGGCCGGGAGCGGGTATTTTCCTTACCGCAGAGTATGAATACAGTCGTGCTGGCTTTAGCGCTATTGGGCGTCCGGGATTGCCCTCAGAAAAAGTTGCGGAAATGGCGTGTCAGGAACTGCTCGATTTTCATGAAACCGGCGCACCTGTTGATGTTCATTTAGCCGATCAACTTCTGTTACCCCTGGCGTTGGCTACCCAAGCGAGTCAGTATCGAGTAGCTGAGATTAGCCTGCACTTGATAACGAATGCTTGGGTAATTGAGCAGTTCGGGCTGGCCAAGATCGCAATCGACGACGTTAAAAAGGTAGTCGCCATCGCACCTGCGACTCTCAGCTAAAGCCACAGCGACATATTTAGGTTCAAGGAGACGGCTGGGCAGCAAGATAATAAAACCCCACCAACGCAAATTGGTGGGGTACCAAGGAAGTTCACTTTCACAATCTTGTTATATCTCTGAGCCAACACCACTTATGCAGTTGGCAAGATGCGATCGCTTGAGGAGCAAGGTTGCTTGTCCTGCCTCTTAGCAGAAATGCGATCGCACTACACGGTAGAGGTAAGGCATGCCTTCATCTTGCGGACGATCTGTATTCAACTCATTTAATAAACCCTATATATTTTCTTTTTAAAAAAGCCCCGAATCCTGGGGCTAGTACAATAATTCGTCCTTCATTGAAAAAGTGTCTACGCACTTTCAGGTGAATCATATTAAGTTGATGAATGTTTCCTCCTCTATCTGAAGAAGTAGTTGAGATTGAGAAGCCTTTGATTCACTTGATTCAGCCTTTTGATAGATGAGTAAAAAAAATAATTCATCGATAACAACAGAAAGTTTTGAGCTGGAGCGGGGCTAATTTAACTGACGCTAATTTGGAACGAGTCAGAATTACTTGCGCTAACTTCAAGGGAGCTATTCTAGAAGGAAGCAATCTCAATGGGGCCAATTTGAGAGGAGCCAATCTGAGTAGTGCCAGCCTCAAGGGAGCCAGCTTGATTAGGGCGAACATGAGGCGAACTGTCGTGGAAAAAGCTCTTTTTCGAGACAATTTAGGACTTTCTGAATCCACTAAGTTTGACTTGCTCCAGTCAGGGGCAATTGTGACAGACTCTACCGTCTCACGGTCTAGAGTTGAGATTTGCCACTAGTGGGCGAGATATATAGCGGTTCTCATTTGGATGAGATAGAGCGCTATTGGTTTTAAGGCAGAGGGCAGAAGGCAGAAGTGGGTGTATTCCACTCAAGTGAGAACCACTATATGTACAGCTCAGGCAGCGACCTCCTGATTATACTTAGCATTAGCATCGTGTTGCTGAGACTGAGGCAATACGGACTCGCTCTGGCTGACGAGTGAGGGTATTAAAGAAATTACCTCCTGCCGATTGAAGTCATTGGGGTCGAGGTTCGGCAGAAAAATATAAAGCTCTTTGCCTGAAAGCCGTGCTTTGTGATGCAGGGCAATCGCATCACTATAGCTATAGAACATGATAGGAATCCATCTGCTGTTGTAGTAGTAGACGACGACTTTCTGCATCGTGTACTCCTGACCCAGGAGAGGATTTTGCCAGTGACTAACCACAATTTTATCTTGAGTTCAAAGTGTTAAAACAGAACTATGTCTATCTATAACTTTTCATAATTCTTGCCTCTTTAACATCTTTCGATGGACAGATGATCTACTATCTTAATGATGTGTTAGGTTTCCGTAAAGCGAAGACTATGCCTTAGGAAATAATCCCTTAGTTAGAGATAACTCAAGCATAAATCTTGTACTCTTTCTGTGGGGAGAAGCAAGTCACCTCTAATCCTAGGAAAATTCAAACAAACACTTGTTGTTCTATCGAGTGTTGTCCGTTGTCCTATCCCAAAACTTTTGCCTGAGGTATAGGTTTGTGAGGGGTAGGACAACTTCTCCATCCTGACATCTCTTAGGAAAATAAGGCAGAAAGCAGAAAGCAGAAAGCAGAAGAATTTTCATGCGTGGTGGCGGTAATTCTGCCATGAGGGACTGTCTTGAAAGTGTCCTTTCGTCCTTTGTTGTGAGCGCTAGCTCATGGGGGCCTTGCACCTTTCTCAATGATCGTAGGGTGGGCATTGCCGAATAGAACTTGAAAGCTCGATTCTATCGTTAGTCGGCAGTGCCCACCCTAGATAGGCAAGACTCTTGAAAGTGATGCAAGATCCGATCGCCATCAGTCCTTGAAACACTAGCCAAATCCCTTTAAGCGGCGATGTATCTAAACTTGAAAATAAGGTAGACA
>DATNPC010000930.1:0-4555 GCA_036703375.1 Allocoleopsis sp. | reverse complement strand
TGCGTCCATCTATATTGAACAACTCTAAACTTGGTTCGCTAGAGCGTCGGGGTTCGCAGTCGCAAAGCAGTGCCCATCCCGGTACAAGCGTAGAATGACGGATAGTCAGTTGAGTTGGTTTTTCACAAGTGGTTGGCTCATCTTCATATTCACTCAGGTTGCGTTCAATCCTGATTCCCCGACCAGTAATTAAAAAGCCGTCGAGGGTGAAACTACTACCAGGCTTTACTGTGACACTCAACGCGTCTCCGAGACCAGTGTTCCAATTTAGGAGCCGAATAACTGGATGCTTGTAGTTCGCTGCACGCAGTTCCAAGCTTTGATTTTTATCTAGATGGATGCGAATCTGCTCTACATAGACTCCGCTGTCGGTAATCTCGATGACAGCATGACGTGGTTTTTCTATCTGCCATTGCCAGATTGCCTCAGTAATCCGATCGTATTTTCCATCCTGACCCACCTTGTAGATCGCGTAGTGCTTTGCGATTTCGTTTGGGTAAGCCTCTTCCAAGAGCAACCGATTCAAGCGAATTAGCTCTTTACCTTGCGGGTTTTGGTTGGCTAACCAATGGGTTTTCTCAGTTAATGGAATCGATGCAAAGCGTTGTCGATCGTAAAGACTTTCACCCAAGAGGAGTCGGTTTAATTCCGCGATCGCAACTTTAAGTAACTGGGATTGGGGAGGGTAGGGGTTACTGTACCCATAAAGGACATTTTGCGTGTTTGGAGAAAATTGCGCTCGCAAGTATCGGGATAGAGCAGAGATATCTTTCAACTTGGCGATCAGACCTGCTGGATCTTTGACATCCTCCATACCAATTAGCAAGTGTTCGGAAAGATTCGACAAAAGTCGGTTATACTCGCCGCCGCCAAGGTCAGCACTAAAGCCATAGTGGTAAGAAACCGAAACAGGATTTCTCGGCAATTGGCGTGGCGGAAAAACGAAGCGACCGAGTTCGGGGTCAACTGCTATATGGTCTTGGGGAGGTTGGTAAGACCAGTCGCTCAGGTCAGCGACGATTATCTTGTGTACAGGTACCGGGGAAGTACCTATCCAGATTTGCAGGCTTTTGTTTAAGCCATAATAGTCCTTCTTTTGGGACTCAAAGAACTGTCGCCGGATAGGAATGGGCAGGTTCAACCCTTTTGCAATCTGCTCAGATTCTGCTTCCGGGTCTATACGAGTGTAAAGAGGAGTATCGTTGCCCGTAACACTGAAGGTATAGCAGTTAGACCTCACCTCCTCCAAACAATAGGCTGGCGTTTGAGTGACTGAATAAGTTTTTAGCCGCCAGACAAATACACCAATACTGGGGATGTTGTAGAGTCCGGGGTCATGTTGTGAGGCAATACTACGCACATCCACCCGATGAGCTAATTCATCCAAAAAGCTATCCAGCTTTTGCAAGTCATCGCCTTGGCGTAGATTCACTGTTCGACTTAGGGATGATAGATGTGGGTGATTGATATGCTCAGTTCTGCCAAGAAACTTGTAAAATTCCACTACCCGTACTGGCCAACCTGCGACATGCTTAGCTAGCAATTCTAGTACTGTCAAAGTTCCCTTACACTGTCTGTAGTAGATGGTATTAGCGACTTCGCGGCGCGGAATTAAAATCTGGTTACGCTGTTTTTCTTGCAGCGCGGACAGTTGCCCTGGCTGACCTGCATCGTGAATGCGCTGGTAGCCAACTAAGTCACCGATATAGGGCACGACCCAATCCTGGCAAGTTTCAATAAACCAATTCTCATAAAGCTGAGCGATGTTTGCTTCAACAACATCTACTTGTTCAGCAATGATACGTAACAAATCCCGGAGTGGCCAACCCTGTTCTTCGTCGCGCTGACGATAAACCATTGGCAAGAGTTCAAAAAGGCGGTCTGGAGATTTACTCATGATTTCAACTGCTGGAGAATGAGTGTATCCGCCACTTGTGGGCTGAGAATAGCGAGTTGAGCAGGCTGAATGCGCGATCGCCGTCCAGTCATTGGATTGATGTTGGCGAGGTTAACATTGATAAATTGTTTGGGTTGTTGAGGTTGTTCTTTACTCAGTTGAGTCCTCAAACTTGCCAGAATTCCGAGTTTTTGACGCAGACTTCTTGGATCTTTTGCTTCACTTGCACGGATACTATCCAAGATGTCCACATCCACATAATCTACCCCTGAAACCTGTTGGATGATGCTGATGACTTCACTCAAATACACATCTTGACCGAGTTGGCGATTCTCAAAGCTGAATGAATCCAATAATGCAGTCCGGATATGGGGAGCAACCGATTCCCACTGTAAGTCTGGCTGAATACGCACCTTAGCGCTGATAATTAACAGCATGAGTTCCCGTTTGTCTACGTGAATCGGCATATAGGGGTCGCCAAACTGGTGTAGCGCTTTCAGGAGGTTGCGGTATATATCTGAGTTCTTATCAATAGAAACATCCTCCACACCAGCAATGGTGAGATGAAGAATTTGCCGCTTGCCATTAGAAAGAAGCTTAGCGCTGGCTTTGCGAATTCCGGCAAAGGTGCGGGCAAAGTCAGCATAGTCCTGTACGGAAACTGCACGGTCTAAAGGTATCATCCCTAAATGTGCATTGCGCCGTGCTTGGTCAATGCTTTCCCTATTTGCACCACCTATTTGTGGTAAGGGGTTGACCACGTCCTTTAAACCCAAAGGTCGCGTCACCAACTGGCTGACTTGTCCTGCTTCGATATTGCCATCTTCGCCAACGCCAACACGGTAGACTGCCCTGACGTTTTCAATACCACTGGGTAACCGTGCCCCGTTTTTACCATTACCAAAGATGACTGTTGTATTGCCATTGTCGTCAGTCTGAGTGACGAAACAATGGTCATTTGGCCCTGCTTCAGCCAGATTTTTGACCTCATGCCAAGGAACGTTGTTGACAAATACCTCTAGCGTGCTAGCAGCACCAGTTGATGTAGGGGCTGACAGGTAAGTGAGGGGTGACTGGCGTAGGGTAAATTGTTGAAATTCTTGAGTGGCGTCCCCACTGCCCAGTATTTCGGTGCAGGTCTCTCCCTGAGTCGCTTTAGCCACATTACCATAGATAGTTACAGTGTCCGGCTTGTAAGAGTGGGCTAAGGGTGTAGCAAGTTGGAGAAATGTGTGGGGTTTGTCACCAGGCATATTTTGCAAACCACCGCTGCCACTTGGAGGATTTTGAGACCCACTGTTACCACTTTGTGGATTTTGAGGCGCACCGCTACCACTTACTGGAACTTGGCGCACGCCGTGTCTAACCCCTGCTACCATCACGGCTTCGGCAGCCTTTACGCCGCTAATATTGGGAGTATTACTGCTTTTGGGGATATCACTGCGATCGCCTGATACAATGAGCCAGCGACCAGGCTTTAATCCTTCGTAAAGACCGTCTAGTTCAATTTCTTGACTGGACGCTTTGAGAGAGCCTGCTTGAGGCGTGTTGGGGTTATTTTCCCCGTTCTCATCACCCTCATCTGTAGCGTTCTGCTCATCATCATTCTCATCTGTATCGTTCTGTTCATCCTCACCCTCATTTGAAGCGTTCTGCCCAGTATCACCGCCATCTGGAGCGTTCTGCTCATTATTCGCTCCACCTGGAGCGTTCTGGTTCTGGTCATCTATGGGCTTTTCTGCCAAATCCAAAAGCTCACTCTGAGCATAAACTGTGGTTTGGCGGAACGCTGTCAGCAAATTATCGTTTCCTGTTAACCAACGTTGATCTAATGTGAGTTGCGTTACCCTCCCTGTCATGCGATATTTTGCTTGGCTGACATCCTCAACTTGTATTACGCGGTAAATTAGCGGTTGAGGTTGATTGAGATGCTTGATAACTACCCAGCTTCCAGCAATAATTTGGTCGTACTGTGTATCCAAGGGTAAAAGATTCTGCTCTCTTTGTGGTACTGGTTCAGGTAGTGGTGGAACAGATGGTAGTGAAACAGGCGGTATTGATGGTAGTGGAAGAGGGAACCCTTGATTCGGTAGTGTTATGTCAACTTGCGAAGTAAATGGTACGTTAGCTGGATCATCCTTGCCTATAATTAACCATTCTTCATACCTTTTGATCTGTCCAGGCTTCACGTCATCATAGATAGGTCTGAGCGGTGCGTTATGTCCAAATGGTGCAGTTTTTACACGCAAAGCATAAATCTGAGGGTTCTCTTTACGAGGTCCGGCTAAACCATTTATCAGGTTTATTGCGAAGGAAATTGCCTGGAGAACGATTAGAGTACGCTCTTGGGCAGGCTGGAGTTCGACGGACTGAACTTGGCGAAAGACTTGCTCTCCAGGACCGTTGCCAAAAACAAATAAAAGTCCGTCGCCAGGTGCCAGGTTTGTTGCAATGCCTTTTGCATAAACCTTGTCAATTTGTGTGGCGTCCGTTGGATTGGGAGTTTCCCCTGGTGGTTGAGTACCTTCGGGAGGTGGTTGAGTGCCACCGGGAGGAGTTGGTTGAGTGCCACCGGGAGGAGTTGGTTGAGTGCCACCAGGGGGAGTTGGTTGAGTGCCACCAGGGGGAGTTGGTTGAGTGCCGCCGGGGGGAGTTGGT
>DATNPC010000929.1:0-3753 GCA_036703375.1 Allocoleopsis sp. | reverse complement strand
GGTGCAATCGAGCTTTATCGTTGAGTATTACTCCAAGGGGCGAATTCGGAACCTCTGTGAACCACTAGGAGGATTAACGACAAAGGAACGGTTTGGTCTGGTAATCAACTCTGGAAGTGCCGACCAAACGCCTTCAATCGATCGCTGGGGGTACAGAATGTTGTCCGTTCCCGAAACAGTGGGAGCGATGGGTTTTCCCTGCACTCGGCTGGGAGCGAGCAAAGACTACGCAATCGTAGGAAGCAACGCTATGAAGCACCGACTTGTGGGTCAAGCCGTTTGTCCGCCGGTGATGAGAGCGATCGTGGAAAGGCTGGTAGACTTGCTCTCAAGCCAGAGGTAGAACCTCAAAGATTATTTGCTCCGGTTTATTATAAGGCTGGGCAAATATATCTTGCAAACGAAGCGAACAGTTAAGGCAGGAGAGCTTATGGAAAGCCATCAGGTGATGAGCGCTGAGGAACTTGAAGAACATCGAGCTAACTTCAATAAATTACCGGCTGTATGCCAAGTCCTTGACATTATAGAAAAACACGATCACGATGTCACGAGCGCACTTGATGAAATCCTCTCATCCCTGGCGGCGGAAAGGAGTTTAACCCTAGAAGAATTTAAGCAGAGGCACATAAAACGAATAGTCTTGTAAAAATCAGTGAGATGAAAAAGTTTGACTTGCTGCCTGAAATACAGTCCATACATCCAGAGGGCATTGCCGAAGGAGAAAGATGCGGTAAGCCGTTCAACGTGTTGCTGGGGCTACCAAGGCATTGGCAGGTAGAAGATCTGGTAAATGCGTGTGAAAGAAGGTGGCAACCAGCAAGAGTTGACATCTGGTACAACCTAGATCTTCAGGGCATCGCCGTGGTTACGCCGTCTGTGACGAGGATCTTGATCGGAGCGACAACAGAAATCGCTCTTGAGCTGAAAAAGCCAGTCGTCCTGACAAACGTGCAGAGGTTTGCCTCCGAGAGCCTGGAGACAGAAGCGTGGCACGTCAAGTCACCGCCCTTCTGGATAGTAGACGAAGATGGAGAGGCACACGTAGTCGGGAGAATTTCGCGATCGCTACTACGCATCCTGGCAGTGATGGATGAGCTGGAAACAGCTTGTGCTCTTTCAATTGCCAGTGCCAACTCACAATCGGCACCGTCCAAGAAAGAGGTGGGTAACGTTAGCGTTTACCTTAATCATTTGTTTAATGCGGGGCTGGTCGGACGCGAAAAATGTAACGCTGTTCATAGAGATAATGCCGAACGAGGCTGGACGTACACTTACAGATCCGGGTCCTCACTCGCTCTCAGATCTCTCATGTCCCATTAATGCGTGTCCTGTCACCAGGACACACGTTAAAATACAACAAAAAGTGACATTACAACGATGGATGATTGCCACGCATTAAGTCAGGTTTAAAAAAGTGAAATTGCTCCACGCGCACTCTCACTTCCCAACAAGCGACCCAGAGTGCAACTGTTCTATCTGACTTAAAATTGAAATCTGTCAATCAACTTCAATCAACTTCTCTCTTGTGTGAGAACGCACGACAGCGTGTAATACCCTTAAATATCAAGTTGACTCACAACCGAAAAAAATGGCAAAAACAAAGACCAAGAAACCGGACCCAATCGAGGGAGAAGCTCTCCTGCAAAAAGTTAAAGAATTAGGTAGTTTATCCAGGGAGGAAAAAGCCAAAGCCTGCGGTTATTACACTGTCACAAAAAATGGTGTAGAGCGGGTAAATTTAATGAATTTCCTCAATGCCCTTATGGATGCAGAGGGCATAGATCTAGATGGGAAAGGACAAGAAGGAGAAGGGCGCGGAGGGCGAAACCCAGCGTTCAGAATCAACGTTCAATCCAATGGAAATTTACTGATTGGAAGTGCCTATACTAGGCAAATGGGACTCAAGCCAGGGGATGAGTTTGAAATCAGTTTGGGGAGAAAACATATCCACTTAAAGCAGATAGAGGGGAGTGCCCCAGTTGACGATAATATTGATAGCTCTGAAAACACAGAAGAAGAAGAGTAGTTAATATGGCAAGTACGGCAACACCATTAAAAGGCAAGGCATTACTTCAAAAACTTAAAGAACTGGCACATCTGCCCAGGAGGGAAACAGCAAAACAGTGCGGCTACGTCACGGGAAATGGTGACTCAGAACGAGTTAACTTGACCGATTTTTACGATGCAGTATTAGCCGCAAAGGGGATCGAATTAGATCCAGAAGAGTCAAGGGATGGAAGAGGAAGAGAAGCGACGTACCGAGTCAGCGTTCACGCAAACGGTCAGATTGTAATCGGTAGCTCCTACACGAGGTCGATGAATTTAGAGCCAGGTGATGAATTTGAAATCAAGCTAGGCTACAAACACATTCATCTCAAGCAAATTGACGGCGAAAACAAGGGGGACAACGAAGATTAAAATATACGCTATCTTCTCTCACGAGTAAAGCGTCAGCCCTTCCGTTGGGCGCAGATCGCTTCCCTCCCGTTGAACGTTTGAATTATTAAGGTGTGTTAAGATTTTTGCTAAAATCCAGCCGACTGGATTTTAGCAACGGAGAGTAAATCAGTCCGGAAGACAAGCCTCCATCGAGTCCGATCAGCGAGATGGAGTGACCTCCGAGACAGGAAACGCGGTATGAAAAGACGCCCCATCAATTATTAAAGCGGTGTAGTGAAAGCAACACCTGCTAGCGCATCAATACCCATGCAGCAAATAGTAGCTACAGTTTTTATGAATTCACCGCGATTTTTAAGGCTAGTAGAAAATTGCAGAGCGATCGCTTGGAACCATCCACTTTCAACAATCGCCAAAGGCTGGAATGATGCTTGTGTCGCGTCTGGGGATAACAGCTTCATAGACGGCTACTACTACAAGGATGAGGTTGTAGAAATCACCAGAAGCTACAACTCAACCGCACTGAGAGTAGTCAGAGTTGAGAATTGGAACCTTACCACCGTAATTGATCGATACGGAAAAGTGGTGCGAAATCATGCAGAGCAATGGAAACTAGAAGATCACATCAATGCATTAGCTGCCCAGACCTCCGCCGTCAAAAAAACGGCGTTCTTCTCGCAGTACTTTAGACATATCTGCCTTCACGTACAGCCTACAGCTACAACTAGCTCATCGATAGAGCTACGGGAAAACTCTGTTATGTCAAATAGTAATAGAAAATCTCAGAGGCATCGATCGCGCCGTGTGGAATAAAATCCCGGCTAAAGCCTTAGAAAAAGTAGTGCTACTATACTCAGAAGCGGCAAAGGTTATGGCAGATTTTGAACGAGAACATAGCGCTCTAATTGGTCGCATTCAAGAATAAAAAAGTCTGAATCTATCCGTCAGGAAGGCAGCACAGTTAAATAAAAAGCAAGTTGTTTGATTTACGCTTGTCAAAACTGACTTGGCTTAGGTATGATAACTAACAATGAAACAAAGCCAAAAGTCGATCGATTGCGTTCAATTAGAACTATTTCAGATCGACAAGTTCAGAAGCCTCGATCGACAGGATAAGAGTAAAAAAGGTTCTGGCATTCTTCTTCTAGAAACACAACCAAGCGAAATCGAAGAAGAATGGTTTGGCTTAACGATAGATGCCCCGTTTGGCGACTGTCTGCTTGAAGAGATAAAAGTCTGGGAAACAAGGCGAACGGGGACTGCCTTACCCAAACGAGTTTTCATTCATACATCCCAGCCGAAACTAAAAGGCAAAAATTTAGACTTAGCATCTAGGTATCTGGGAGAAAATTACCA
>DATNPC010000928.1:0-4357 GCA_036703375.1 Allocoleopsis sp. | reverse complement strand
CGGTTAGAAAAGGCACTGCACTATCTTTACGAACACTTAAACCAGTTCTATAACTTCAAAGGACTACAGGCTTATAAGGAAAAATTTCATCCTCGCTGGGAGCCGCGTTATCTGATTTATCCTAGAAGGGCAGCTTTGCTCGACGTTATCGTGGCACTCATTCGCGCTGACTCAGGCGATCGCTTGCTAGATTACTTTAAGCCGGGGTCTTGATCGAGTTCAAGCATGAAGGGAAAACAGCGCCTCACACCTCACTTGGGTTCCCTATTGGGCTTCCTGCTTCTGGGACTCTCGATCTGGGCGATCGCTCACGAACTGCGGGCCTATCACTACCGTGATGTGTGGATTAGCCTCACTGCGCTTTCCTTGAGCCGTTTGTATTGGGCAATTGGGTTAACTGCCCTGGGCTATCTGGTGATGACTGGATACGATCTGTTGGCGTTTCGCTACATTCATCAGTCTCTGACTTACCCGAAGATTGCCTTCACGAATTTTATTAGCTCTGCCGTTGGCAATACGATCGGCCTTGCTCTCCTCACGGGGAGCGCTATTCGTTATCGATTTTACTCAGTTTGGGGAGTTTCAGCGATCGCGATCGCGCAGATCGTTGCTTTTGCTACGCTCACCTTCTGGTTGGGATTGTTTGCTGTCAGTGGCATCATTTTTCTGGTGAATCCGCTGACTATTCCGCTCCAGCTCAATTTGCCGTTTTTCAGCGTGCGCCCCCTTGGTGTTATTTTCCTATTCGTAGTAGCCGCTTATCTAGTCGGGAGTTGTCTCGGTCAGCGATCGATCCGACTGCGCGGGCAAGACTTTCGGTTTCCTACTTTCAGCTTGGCCCTCGCTCAAGTGGCAGTGTCTGCTTTTGACTGGATCTTGGCAGCTGCCGCTCTTTATGTGTTGCTCCCATCGACCTCATCTTTATCGTACACGAGCTTTTTGGGGATTTACTTGTTAGCCATGACGGCAGGTGTTGTTAGTAATGTCCCCGGTGGATTGGGCGTTTTTGAAACTGTCATCTTACTCATTCTTGCGCCTCAAATTCCGGCCACGACAGTTTTGGGCTCACTCTTAGCCTATCGAGGCATTTACTACATCCTTCCTTTGGGAGGAGCCACGATACTGCTAGGAGTTTATGAAATTGCAGCACGATTGAAAACTCATTCGTCCTAAAAGAAGTAGCATTTTTTATAGTCAATATAAGAACGCTTGACAGGCTAGAAATACTCACGAAAATTCAAAAAATCTTATCGCAAAAGGCGGCTTTGATAGATGGCAGAACACATGCAGGACGTTTTCTGGTTGACCTCGGCAGACCGTCAAGAGCTACTGTACGTCAGTCCAGCGTTTGAAACCGTGTGGGGTCGTCCGCGTGAAAGCTTGTACACTCATCCTGAAGGCCATCTAAATTTAATTGTGGATTCGATTCATCCCAACGATCGCGATCGCGTTGTTGCCGTCCTAGCCGAACAATTATACGATCGGTACGATCAAGAGTATCGAATTGTACGACCGGATGGGTCAATTCGTTGGGTGCGATCGCGTACTTTTGCCGTTCAAAATTCGTTTGGAGAAACGTGGGGCTTCGCTGGACTCTCAGAGGACATCACCAAACGCAAACAAGACGAGGAACTCTTACATCAACGGGAACAAGAGTTTAAAGCCTTAGTGGAACTTTCTCCGGATATCATTTCCCGATTCGATCGACAACTGCGTCATCGTTATGTCAATCCAGCCGTTGAACTGGCAGCAGGAATTCCAGCACCAGAATTTTTGGGAAAAACTAATCGAGAACTAGAGATGCCCCCAGAACTTTTATCCTTGTGGGAGCAATCTTTACAAACGGTGTTCCAAACTGGTGAGTCCGATGAGCATGAGTTGAGGTTCTTGACGCCCAATGGTCCAAAATATTACCAGTCCCGTCTCGTGCCAGAATTAGCAACGGATGGGTTTGTCGCATCCGTTCTAGGGATTTGCCGTGATGTCACTCAGACTAAGCAAACGGAAGAGTTACTGCGCGAGAGCGAACAGCGCTTTCGCACGGTGTTTGAGTTTGCCCCCATTGGGATAGCGATTACTGACTCTCAGGGGATTTGGCTGGAGACAAATCAGGCTGTCCAGGAGATACTCGGCTATACCAAGGAGGAATTACAGAATCGACCCTTGACCGAGTTTACTCATCCAGATGACCGAGCCGAGAATTTAGCGCTGCTGCAAGAATTGTTCTCAGGGAAACAGACTCACATTAGCCAAGAAAAGCGCTACGTCCGCAAAGATGGTGGCATCGTCTGGGTGAATTTATCCGCGACTGCTGTTTGTGATGATAACGGCTTACCGAATTATGCGATCGCAATGATTCAAGATATTAGCTTGCCAAAACAGGCTCAGTTACAGCTACAGCAAGCCCATGATGAACTGGAAAAACGGGTAGCCGAACGTACTGCACTCCTAGAGCAAGCGAATACACTGCTCTTGCAAGAAGCGATCGAACGCCAGAAGGCACAGGAGGCATTACGCCTGAGCGAAGCCCGATTTCGGTTGGCCGTCGAACACATTCCCGATGTCTTCGTCATCTATGACGCTCAACGACGATTCCAATTTGTGAATGCACAGGGCCTGAGCCTCAGCGGCAAGACTATAGAGGAACATGTCGGTTATCGAGATGAGGAAATCTGGCCCGATGAAGTCACCGTTCACTATTTACCCATTCTCAATCGTGCTGTAGAAACGCGTACCCTCCAAACTCAAGAATGTACGATCGCTGTACCGCATCAAAGTACACTGACGTTCATCGTCACCTACGTGCCAGTGCTAGACGAACGCGGAGAAATCGATCAAATTCTCGGCATTACTCATGACATCACACAGCGTAAGCGCTCAGAAGAGCGACTGTGGCACAGTCAGGCGCAACTGCGGCATAGTGAAGAGCAACTACGCCTTGCCTTAGATGCTGCCCGCATGGGCTTTTGGGATTGGAATCTTCAGACTGAAGAGCTCGCTTGGTCAAATCACCTCGAACAACTGTTTGGCTTAGCCATGAGTCCCTTCGAGAGGACTTACGACGCGTTCTTGGCTAAAATCCATTTAGAAGACCGCGATCGCGTTCATTCCCATACCCAACACTGCCTGGAAACAGGGGAGAACTACGACATGGAATTCCGTGTTGTCTTGCCCAATGGGACGATTCGTTGGCTAGAAAACAAAGGTCAGGTGATTTACGACGCAACAAGCACACCCGTCAGGATGGTTGGCGTCAGCTTAGATATTAGCGATCGCAAACTGGCAGAGCAACGCATCAAAGACTCGCTTCAGGAAAAAGAGGTTTTACTCCGGGAGATTCACCATCGAGTCAAAAATAACTTGCAGGTGGTTTCCAGCTTGCTCGACTTGCAATCTCAGTACATAGAAGACCAAGCTGCCTTAGAAATGTTTCGGGAAAGCTGTACTCGTGTTAAGTCGATGGCACTTGTCCATGAAAAGCTATATCAATCCAAAGATTGTGCCAAAATTGATTTTGCTGACTATATTGAAAATCTGATAAGCTACTTATTTCAAGCTTATGGAGTCAACCTAGAGAGTGTTACGCTAGAGTTAAAAATTGATGAAATCACTCTAAACATCAATACAGCTATTCCCTGTGGTTTGATTATTAGCGAGTTGGTTTCAAACTCCTTGAAACATGCTTTTCCTAGCAATCGCCATGGAAGGATCGATGTAGCTCTTTATTCAGGGTTCAAGAATTATTTTACACTAATTGTTAGAGATGATGGGGTGGGCTTTCCTAAAAATTCAGATATTAAAAACTGCAAAACCCTAGGACTTCAGCTAGTGCAGGTTCTAACCAGTCAACTTGATGGAGAACTTGAACTAACCAGCGATAGAGGAAGTGAAATAAGAATTAGAATACCAAAACTTAATTATTAGCGATTAAATCAAATAAAAAAGTGAGAGCAAAAATTTTAATTGTTGAAGACGAAAGTATTGTTGCGCTTAATATCAAGAACCGATTAGAAAAGCTTGGTTATGCGGTAGTAGCAACGATTTCATCGGGAGAAGTGGCGATTCAAACCGCAGCAGAAACGTTTCCCGATTTAGTCCTAATGGATATAAAACTGAAAGGAAAAATAGATGGGATCGAAGCGGCAACCAAAATCCGCAGTCAATTGCAAGTTCCAGTGGTTTATCTGACGGCTTACGCTGATGATGAAACCCTAAATCGAGCCAAGATGGCAGAACCCTACGGTTTTATTCTCAAACCTTTTGAATCGAGAGATTTATGCACAGCCATTGAAATTGCTCTGTACAAGCATCAGATAGAAAAGCAGTTGCGCGAACGAGAACAATGGTTATCGACAAC
>DATNPC010000927.1:0-4403 GCA_036703375.1 Allocoleopsis sp. | reverse complement strand
GCTGGTTGCCCAATTAAATTTTAGTTCAAAGAAGCCAGAGAACCCCGTCCGAGGCTTATCTATCGGCAGCGCTGATGCTAGATTGCTCGAAGGTGTCTTGCGCCTCATCAGGCTCTTAGATACGCCACAAGATATCCCCATCCTGTCACCCATGATGATTCGGGAAATTTACTACCATTTGCTGATGGGTGAACAAGGGGAAGCCGTGCGCCAAATTGCCACCTCTGGCAGCAGTATGCAGCGAATTGCTGAAGCGATCAAACTGATTAAAGCTGAGTTTACTCAATCCATGCAAATTGTGGATTTAGCAAAGCAGGTCAGGATGTCTACTTCGTCGTTCCATCAGCATTTTAAGCAAGTGACCACGATGAGTCCGCTTCAGTATCAAAAGCAGTTAAGGCTCCTGGAGGCACGTCGCCTGATGCTAGCCGAAGATTTTGATGCAACTTCTGCTGCCTATCAAGTCGGGTATGAAAGCCCTTCACACTTTAGCCGTGAATATTCTCGGATGTTTGGTGCCCCACCGATGCGAGATATTGAACGGCTCCGGACAGGCTGAACAATACTCAATGTTTGATGGGTGTGGTCAAACTTTCAAGAAACACTGAGCGTAAAGCTTGTAGTTGGTTAAAAGTGTAAAAGAAGCGAAGCTTGCAATTGCTAAGTTCTTGCCGTTACCTCACCGTAACCCATCAAGCTTTGTTAATGGAGCGATCGCAGCGGTGCAAATTATCGAAGACGGGCGCGCTCTGAATCTTACTCTTCGATCAGTCCTCAAAGAGGATTCATTTCAAACTCTAGCTGATGGCTTTTGAGAAAATCATGGGTGAAATGGTCAACGATATTGGTATCGCTCAATTCTAAGTTGTAAAAATCTACAAATTCACGATCGAAATACGGTCCAGCATGCCAAGTTCCCACTTCTAGCTTAATGAAGCAATTTCCGGGAATATGGAACGCTGCTAATTTATCTAAGGCAGGTTGGTCTGACTCGGGATTAGGAGGAGCAACGGCAATGAACCAATCTTTCCCTTCCAGGGAACCTAAACATTGAGTGCATTGGGCGTGACGAGTAATTTTGTGAAACGTGCGTCCCCTGTGGTTGAGTCGCATGATATAAAATCGGGGAGTACCATTTGTGAGGTTTAACTGAGCATCCTCGGCATCAAACGCTTTACCGTCTTCACTGGCAAAAATTACTTGACCATAAGGTCGAAAGTTTTCTGGTGTTACCCATGGTGCCTGTAATTGATGAACTGTTTTTGATGCACTCATTGGTTCCTCTGAACTTCGTACACTTTTTCTCCACGATTAAACTTACTGCATATTGAGCAATTTTTTCCGATCGCGCAATCTAATCCAGTAATGATTAATTCTGTTGTCCTTGGATAGAATCTTTCAAGCTCTCTTGATAAAGCGCTAGAAAAAACGCTATTTCTGTTCTAGACAAATAGCGTATTCGTGGAGACAGGGTCGGCGCTAGAATAGCGTAGTTGACTACCGCTTCATTCAGTAATCCACGCAGTTCTTCCGGTCTGGCGTTCTTATAGTGTTGTTTCCTTTGGGCTAGCGCCTGGGAGACGTTCAAGTCCAAATTTTCTTGAGCTAGTGCGGCTAAAGCCTCAAAATCAACTGTCATTGTTCAATCTAATGCGAGTAGAGAGGAGTGTCTAGTTGACAAGAATTTTGCTCTAAAGAAAAGATTTCTGAAACTTAAAGTTACTAGGTTCTCTGGTTCGCCTGCATCTGTGAAATGGCGGAAAAGTTGCTGAAATCGAAAAATAGCTGAAACTTCAGGTAGATGAACACCTATCTTAGCTCCGTCATTTGACGGAGTTGTATAAGCCAAATGGCTTAAGGTTGAGACACTTCTTGGAAAATCTCAAAAAAGGGGATTGTAATTTTACTTTTAAGATTGTTCTTAGAGTTGAAAATAAATAAAAAATTAATAATCTGAATCGCTGCTCCTATACTAACAAGCGGATCAATTCAATAGTGTTGAGTTTTAAGTTGTTAATTCAAGATTCATACTTCAAAACTCAAAACTTTTTAACTGAGTGCCTGAGCGATCGCAGTTTGCTTTGACCTCAATAATAACGTTGCCTCAATATCTGCGCGCACGGCAGAACTGCAACGACAACCACTATTGAGACAATCCACTAGTAATTGATTGGCTTGGTAGTATTGCTTGATGACCTCTAGTTGTGCAGGAGTTAACTGCCAATCGTGACCGATCTGGCGATACTCGATCAGCATAGCGCGAAATTGTGACTGCCAAATCTGACCGTTAGTCTGCCACCATTGCAGCGAGTACTCTCGGCCGTTGGCGAGATCGGGCAATTGCGCTTTGAGGTGTTGGAACGATGCGACTAAAAGCGATCGCTTTTTTTGCTCCCCGAAGTCTGACTCGCGTTGCAGCAGTCCTTCCAGGTTCAACGCAAAACTCAAGGCTAAGATTTGTTTGAGATCGGGCTTTTTCGCCAGACTTTGCGCTAGAGAGAACGCACGCGCTAACTCCAGATCCAACGCTAACTCCGGTGCCAAATCGCGGGCGAGGTTGCGATCGAGTGCTACCGCCAGCCCCAAATCGCGATCGAGAAACAACGTAAAGTAGAAAGCTCGCACGGCGGCTGGTTTATAATCGGTTGCTAAGGAGCCGCATTTCTGGTCGATATCATCCAAGAACTCCTGCAATTTGCGATCGGCGGCGACAAGAGCATCGATTTGCTGCTTCATCAACTGGAGCAACGGTTCTGCATTCCTCAACAACCCAACGGTGAGTAAGAAAACTTCCCGCCACTGCGGTTGAGTAAGGTGAGTGCTCAAGCGTCGTAATGCCTTTAGCAGCGTTGATTCATCTGGACTAGCAACAATTTGTCTGGCCGTGAAATACTCTTGAAACGTCAGATGAGAGAACGAGTAAACGCCTCGCGCTCGTTCTACTAATAACCCATGTTGTGCCTCGATCGCTTTGAGTACTGCCTCACTATCAAGCCGCAGCGTTTCTAGATCGGAACTTGCTCCGGGTAAAGTAGTGAGATAGTCAGCAACGAGTTGCTCGATTTCGCTCTGTTCAAAGAAGTAATTTCCCTGTTCAAATGTCGTAGCCGCAATATGACTGAGCAGTTTAATTTTGCGAGGTAACGACAAACGACGATACACTTCATCCCGTTGAATTAAGCGGGCTTCATCCCAACGGACTAGTAGAATATCTAATCCAGCCTCATAGAGCTTAGAACGTTTTTTGGGGAAATCTGCTTTAGCTTGAAACACGCTTGCCATCAGAGTTAGCAGAATCGGTGTTCTTGCGAGTTCTCGGATGGGTTGGTTTTCCGGCAATTTCAGCTTATCGAGAAACCGACTAGCCAGATTGAGGCCTTCCTCCTTATCGTGTTTAGCCGCCGCGACAAACCACTTTTTGGCAAAGGCTTCGATTTGCTCTTGATTAAAGTCGGCAATTTCAACCTCAGTAAATCCAGGAAATCGGTACGGCTGAGCTGCAAATCGACAAGTGATAATAAACTGATTTTGGTAATAGGTTTCCGTAAATTTCGCAATTTGTTTGAGGAGCGTATTGGTATACTCGGAGCGCACTTCGTCCAAGCCATCGAGCAGGATTAGCATCTTGCCGTGTTTGAGCAGAGTTTCTACTTGCCGTACCGAAATTCCAAAATCGCCAAATTTCCAGTTGAGGTAACTTAACAGATCTAAATCATCGCCAATCGTAGTGCTGTTGGCTGCTGTTTCCTCAGCTAAGTTTCTTAGCTGGATAAAAATAGGGAGTCTTGCCAACGGTAGCTCGCCCCGAACGCATTGGAGTGCTACTTTTTGTAAAAACGTGGTTTTACCCGCTCCAGGTTTACCCAGAACCATCAGTTTGGGATGAGTCGCGATCGCATCTAGGGCCGAAACTGTCGTCTGACGGGTTGGAAGAGAACTCAGACGGTCAAACAATTGGACGGTATCGGATTGCAAGTCTGATACATCTAGCCATTGTTGGCGGCTGAGTTGTTCGAGAATTTCGACGTTGATATAAATGTCATCTAACGCAACCGGTTGAGCGGTGTCGAGTAAGCGTAGAGTCCCGCATTGAGCGAGAATCGGTGCGGCAAGATGCGATCGCATCTGTTCCACCAGCCTCTCCACCTCAGACGTGGCGGTTTGCGTCTCTACTCCAGAGGCTTGCGTCTCTGGCAGGGAGACTTGCTGTGAGTTTAGCCCAGCAATCTCTTGCCAATCCAAATCCAGGCTAAAACAGATATCAATAAAGATATGACGCTCAACTGGTTGACCCTTAAAAAACTTCCAAACTGACTGGCGCGTTTCCAATCCCACCTCACCAGCGAGGTACTCTTGCGTCCATCCTTTACGCTGGAAGGCTCGTTTCGCCTGCTCAATTCCTA
>DATNPC010000926.1:0-3047 GCA_036703375.1 Allocoleopsis sp. | reverse complement strand
TGCTAATCCAGCAGGAATTGAGAACATTCTCACTCGGGTGACGGGCAACAACCTCTCGAACATTTTTGGCACGCTGGGTGTCGATGGCACAGCCAATCTGTTTTTGCTCAATCCCAATGGCATTATTTTTGGTGCAAATGCCAAGTTGGATATTGCAGGTTCGTTTGTGGCGAGTACAGCGAACAGTTTGGTGTTTGCGAATGGCTACCAGTTCAGTGCAACGAATCCACAGGCACCACCACTATTGACAGTCAATCTTACTCCAGGATTGCAGTATGGAACGAATCAGTCAGGGGCAACAATTACTAATGCTGGGCATTTAGCTGTAGGGCAAGATTTGACGCTAGCGGCTGGCAATCTTGACTTACAGGGTCAATTGTATGCTGGCGGAAATTTAATGCTGTTTGCTCAAGATACAGTCAAGGTGCGCGACAGTGTTACTACTCCTTTCATTGCCTCCGCTGAGGGTCAGTTGCTGATTCAGGGGAATCAAGGAGTAGATATCTTTGCCTTGAATCACCCAGAAAGCGGCTTGTTCTCTGGTGGAGATATGGTGTTGCGAAGTGCCAACACTGTAGGAGGCGATGCCCACTATACAACTGGAGGCAGTTTTCGGATTGAACAGCTTGATGACAGTCTAGGAAACTTATTTAGTCCCTATGATCCAATTATTCGAGCTAGTGGAGATGTGAATTTCAATACTTACACCGGAGCCTCACTACACATTTTGGCAGGGGGTTCAGTAAATATTAACAGCATCACAATTACAGGTGCAGATACAACGGGAAATACAATCAATCCAACTTCAACACCGACACTGGCTAGTGTTACTTTGTCGGATGGTACGCCTTTAGTTATCAATGGTACTGCTCAACCCACGTTAGATATCCGAGCAGGAACTACTGCCTTTGGGAACTCTGGAATTACAGGCACAAACTTTACCACTCTGTTTCGCAGACCTAACACAACAGCCCCAGCAACGGGCGCAAACATCGCGATAGGCAAGATTGACATAAAGGCTCGCGACGGTCTTGTTTTTCTATCGAATCAGTACCAGCCAAATACAGCACTTACTGGAGACATTCAGGTTAGTACAGTTCATACCGGTGGCTATTTGGGTGGCTTCTCTGGTAACAGCGGCTCAGTCATTGTTAATTCACGAGGCAATATTAAAATCCCTAACGCTGGCTCGTTTAGAGTCGATTCTGCCACGGGCAATGCTGGCGATATCATCTTGATTGCTGCTGGGTCGTTCTCCATGACTGGTGATACTAAAACTGAACTAGTGACCAGTACTTATGGACCGGGAAATGCTGGAAATATAAACATTGTTGCTGGCAATGCTGTCTCTCTTAAAGGCAATAGCCTTCTTGTTACTACGGTGGAACCTGGGGCTGTGGGTAATGCTGGCAACATTAATATTCAAGCAGGTTCACTTTCCTTAACTGATGGTTCTCAACTGCAAAGTGGCGCGATCGGAGAAAGTTTAAACCCACCACACCCAGGTGGCAGAGGAAATGGTGGGGACATTAATATTAATGTCCGCGATCGCGTTACGCTTGCCCAAACAGATTATAGGGGACAAGCCAGTTTCCTCGACAGCACTGTAGGTTCTGGGGCTGTGGGTAATGCTGGTAACATCAACATCCAGGCAGGGTCGATGTCTATAGACGGCACAGCTGCAATTCAAGCTGATACCTCTGGCCAGGGGAATGCTGGAAACATATTTGTGAAGGTTAATGACTCCGTATCCCTCACTAATGGCGGTCTCTTCTCAAGTAGAGTGGCGCAAGGAGGTAATGGAAACGGCGGAAATATTCAGATTGATGCTGCTGGTTCTGTTAATTTCTCTGGAGTCAACCAAGCTCAGGGATACTCTAGTGGATTATGTACAGGCACCAGTAAAGATACAAGCGGTCGAGCGGGAAATATTACAGTTAAGACCGGCGATCTTCGTGTCGCCGATGGTGCAGTTGTAGATGCCTCAACTGACAATTCCAGTAGCAGCGGTAATATCATCATTAATTCCAGTACCTTGGAGCTTACAGGTGGGGGACAACTGCTAGCAGTTACTCGCAATCGTGGAGAGGGGAGGGATATCACGCTTGATGTCGCTGATAGTGTCACGATCTCTGGTAGCGATCGCACTTTCAATGACCGATTACTCCGGTTTAAAGATCAAAATATAGTTACCAATGAAGGCTCTGCCAGTGGAATATTCACCAATGCATCTGTTGGCTCTAGAGGACAGGGCGGCGACTTATTTATTCGCACAACAGATTTAACTGTTAGTGATGAGGGACAAGTTTTCACAGGTACCGAACTTGGTTCTAGAGGTGACGGTGGCAACCTATCAATCGATACAAGAGGGTTAACGGTTAATAGTGGGGGGCTAATTACCACGGCTTCTACTGGTAGAGGGAATGCCGGAGACTTAGCGATCACAGCGAAGGAATCGATTAATGTAGTTAACCCAAATACCCGTATCAGTACGTCTGCTGTTGGTGCTACAGGAAACAGCGGAAATCTCTTGATTAATACAGGACGTTTAGATGTTAGCGATCGCGCAGAAATTGGCACTATTTCTAAGGGTACGGGAAATGCTGGAAATTTAGCGATCGAAGCTAAAGACTCGATGAGTATCAGCAACCAAGGTCTTGTATCTACAAGCTCTACAGGCGCAGGAAACGGCGGTGACCTATCCATTCGTACAGGACGCTTAGATGTTAGCAATGGGGGAATAGATGGGGGGCTTTCCACAGCTGTCTTAGGTCAAGGAAATGCCGGAAACTTATCAGTCATAGCCACAGACTCGATGAATGTAATTAACCAAAGTAATGTCACTACATCCTCTACAAAAGGAGTTGCAGGTAATCTCGACATCGAGACAGGGAAACTCAGCATTCGGGATAACTCATTTGTTTTCACTAATACTGTTGGCTCTGGTGATTCTGGCGACCTCACTGTACGCAAAGCCAATGCAATCGAAGTTTTAAATAGTAGTGGTCTTTCTAGCGCTACGATCGGCAGTGGCAATGGCGGAGATG
>DATNPC010000925.1:0-2605 GCA_036703375.1 Allocoleopsis sp. | reverse complement strand
TAAGCTAGTGATTCGACAGACAAAAGCCCCAGTTTGAGGAAGCAAGCCAAATTCATATCGAGTCAGGCGATTATGTTGAAGAAAAACAGGAAAATCTAGTTGGGTTGTTACGAGTAAGCCAACTAGAACTTTGTTCATTTTTATATTGGGATGTGTCTCGAAATAGAAATATATATCTATTGTTTGACCCGATTTGACAGCATCTAAAACATTGCCCTTCTCATCTCTGATTTCAATGGCGATAACCCTAACTTCGCCCGAACCTTGCCGATCTTCGCGATCGCGTAGTGATATCAGATGATTTGATAATCGCATTAGGTATTGCGTTATTCCCTCAGTCTGGCTACCAACATACTGCACCTTACCTTGATGGAGGACAATAGCACGAGCGCAAAGTTTTTCTACAGCTGCCATGTTGTGGCTGACGAACAAAACTGTTCGTCCCTCTTTTGCCACAGCCTCCATTTTCCCCAGACACTTTTGTTGAAACTGAGCATCGCCTACAGCTAAAACTTCATCTACCACTAAAATCTCTGGTTCTAAATGAGCCGCTACCGCAAACGCTAGCCGTACATACATTCCTGATGAGTAGTGCTTGACTGGCGTATCTAAGAACTTTTCTACCTCAGCAAACGCCACAATTTCATCAAACTTCCTTTTAATCTCTGCTTTGCTCATTCCCAGAATGGCACCGTTGAGGAAGATGTTCTCTCGTCCAGTCAACTCGGGATGAAAGCCTGTCCCTACTTCCAAAAGACTAGCAACTCGCCCTTTGATTGCAATGCGCCCCTGCGTTGGTTCAGTGATACGGCTCAAAATTTTTAACAGGGTTGATTTTCCAGCACCGTTGCGACCGATAATGCCAATGCGATCGCCTTGCTTCACCTCAAACGACACATCCTTCAGCGCCCAAAACTCCTCGCTCGTTGGGCTAGCCATCTTTGTCCCGAAAGGCTTGAGTAATTGGCTTGTGAGAGACTTCGCTCCCTTGACAATAACATCCCGTAACGCGGTGTAGCGCTCCTGCTTTTGATGACCAATACTATACTTCTTTCCCAGGTTCTCAACCCGGATGACCGTATCTGACATATTTAGCGTGTCGCTTAGATCGTGTCGGCAAACGTGCGTTCAGTCTTACGAAAATACCAAACACCACTAGCCAACAATAGCGCAACCAACACCATAGATAGCGCGAATCCAGGCCAGTAGAGTGTTGATTGTACCTTTAAAATTGCCCAACGAAATCCATCAATCACTCCCACCATTGGGTTTAACGAGTAGAGCAGACGCCACCTGACAGGAACAATACTACTACTAAATCCTACTGGCGAGATATACAGTCCAAACTGCACGATGAACGGTACAATGTAACGAAAATCGCGGTATTTTACATTAAGTGCGGCGAACCACAATCCTGCTCCCATGGATGCGGCAAAGGCAATACCAATAAATAACGGCAATGTAACGATACGCCAACTGGGGACGAAATCGTACCAGCTCATCAACCCCAGCAGAATTATGCCAGACACTAGAAAATCGACAAAAGAGACAATGATGGCACTGGCAGGCACAATCAAGCGGGGAAAGTAAACCTTGGAAATCAGATTCGCATTGCTAATTAAGCTGTTGCTGCATTCACTCAGCGCACTGGAAAAGAACTGCCAAGGAAGCAGTGCTGAAAATACCAGAATGGGATAGGGAGTTCCCTCAGAGGGTAACTTCGCTAAATTGCCAAATACGATGGTGAAGACGACCATCGTTAAGAAGGGTCGAATCAGCGCCCAAGCCATGCCGATCGCAGTTTGCTTGTAGCGCACCAGAATATCGCGCCAAGCCAGGAAATAAAACAACTCCCGGTAGCGCCAGAGGTCTTTCCAATACTGGGTTTCAGTCCGACCTGCTTCTATAATCAGTTCTTGATTTTGCATTTACCTCAACGAGTGGTTTTCGCGCACTCATGCAGATAAATGCTACTCTACCTGTCTAATATTTTTCTAGAATTATCGTGCAAAAAGTAAAGACGCGACATTCGTAGCGGTATCGAGTCTACTCTTTGCGTCTTCAGCTGTAGTGTGCTGCCTGCGTTAGCAGGCGGTGAGCGCCAAACATCGTTTGGCGCGGGGAACGGTTACTTACCCGTACACTTCAACCCTATGGCTGACTTGAATCCTAGAGCTGACTTGTAGCTTCCAGCCTTAGAAAGTTGCTTGCTGCTAGCCCAAGGACAGGCGAGATGACCGCCTGCACGAACGATAAAATCGTTGAAGTCTCGGTCTTCTTGATTGGGTTTGACTAACACAGAGCCGGTATCATCCCAAAGGTTAATCGTACCGCCATTCGCTAGGCTGGAGAAGTTGCCGTTAAACTTGGCTTGCTGGTTGCCACCCAGGTTAAGCGCATTGGTGGAGTAAACGATACCAGCCGGTCTGCCATTGTAGGTAGACTCTAGGTAAAAGGCATACCGCCTATTAGCCTTGAATTCAAACTCAGCTAACGGCTGTGGTACAGCGTTACCGGGTGTACCTGTAAAATCTCCCGGATCGAGTTCTCCGGCAGGTCTAAATTTGGACGGTTCATCAATATTTTGGTAGTTATCAGACGGTTT
>DATNPC010000924.1:0-9896 GCA_036703375.1 Allocoleopsis sp. | reverse complement strand
GTTAGCAGTTTTGGTGTCTGCGAAGAAATTTGCCTTAAAACTCGGTTTTTAAACTGGTGAATGGGAAAAACGCTGTGAATAGCTCTAACTTTTGATAGATTTCAGCATTGTTCAGTCCAAGTATGATATCGCCCAGGATTGTGACTTTCATTATCGTGGAGATATGGGCTAGCTCCTCTGTGGCTTGAAGCGACATGATCCTCAACCAATGTCTCATATCTCTACAGAAAGGCGAAAAAATGGGCACGATCGCGATGACGGATGGCACGCAGATCTTTTACAAGGACTGGGGCACAGGACAACCTGTCGTCTTCAGCCACGGCTGGCCCCTCAATGCTGACGCTTGGGACGAACAGTTAGTGTTTGTGGCATCCCATGGATATCGCGCGATCGCCCATGACCGTCGTGGACACGGACGCTCAAGCCAGCCGTGGAACGGCAACGACATGGATACCTACGCCGATGACCTCGCAGCATTGATTGAGACACTAGACCTGAACGACGTGATTTTGGTGGGTCACTCAACCGGCGGCGGCGAAGTCACTCGCTATATCGGTCGCCACGGTACCCGTCGTGTTGCAAAAGTGGTGCTGCTCGGTGCCGTGCCGCCGCTGATGGTGAAGACAGAGGCAAATCCTGGTGGGTTGCCGATCGAAGTCTTTGACAACATCCGTGCAGGCGTGAGAAGCGATCGCTCTCAGTACTACAAAGACCTCAGTGAACCATTTTTTGGTGCAAACAGACCGGGGGCTAAGGTTTCGCAAGGTCTGCGGGATCAATTCTGGCTTTGGAGTATGCAGGTTGGTGTCAAGGGAGCGATCGATTGTATCAAAGCATTCTCAGAAACGGACTTCACCGAAGATCTCAAGAAATTCGACGTGCCAACGCTGATTGTTCATGGCGATGACGACCAAATCGTGCCAATTGATAACTCAGCAAAACGTTCCGCTCAACTCGTCAAAGGCTCAACCCTGAAGGTTTATCCGGGTGCAGACCACGGACTGGCAATTACGCATCGAGATCAATTCAATACCGATCTACTGGACTTCCTCAAGACCTAAAATTGGGGGCATTGCTGATTCCAGAAAGGAATTTTATCAACCCGTTGAACTGGAGTAGGCATGGATCGGGGAAAATCAGTCGCGTTCATTATTACTCACACCATCAAAGCAGGTCAAGAAGCAAGATATGAAGCCTGGCTCATGGATATTTTGAGAGCGGTCAGTCGCACTCCTGGTTATCTTGGACGGGAAATTTTTCGTCCGTCTCAGGGTATGAGAACCTATACATCCATCCTGCGCTTCGATTCCTACGACAACCTCAAGGCTTGGGCTGTATCAGAGACGCGCAATGCATTGGTCAGCCGTGTCAGCGACATGCTTACAAAAGGTGATGTGCATGAAATTAGGACAGGAATTGATTTTTGGTTTACCCCTGAGACTACCAAACCCCCCAAGCCTTGGAAACAATTCCTGCTGGTTCTATCGGCAATTTACCCACTGAGCCTGATAGTTCCCTATCTGTTGACCCCACTGTTCAGGGCTGTGACTCCTTTGAATCATCCGCTGATTAGGGGACTGCTAATTGCTACTACTATCGTTGGATTAATGACTTTTGTAGTGATGCCACCCTACACACGACTCGTAAAGCGGTGGCTTTATGAAGAGCAGAAAACCTAATTTCAGTTCTCACATCAGCCTCAATCATTTCGTTCACCGTTATCTCCTACCAAGACGATCGAAAAACTATGACCTGCGAACATCTCAACAATCTAACTGCGGAAAACCTGATTTCTAAAGCAGCCTATCCCGTATTTCGTTGTGAAGAGTGCATTAAAATTAACAGCCGCTGGGTACACCTCCGGATTTGCCAAACCTGTGGCAAAATGCTGTGCTGCGACTCTTCTGAGCATCAACATGCTCGCCGTCATTATGAAGCAACCAGTCATGCAGTGATTAGTTCGGCTGAATTGGGAGAGCAGTGGTTATGGTGTTTTGCAGATGAACAGGGGAAAGACTATTGATAGCGATTCTGATTTCATCTAAATTCTCTTCTCATTTCTTCAGCATGTTTTCCTTAAGTGGAGGCTTCTTATGGCAGTTTCTGTTCCAGGTACTCCCGTTAACAGCGTTTGGCCCAGTTTGCCGCTAGCCGATTGGCAGGATACCTATGCAACCCTCCATCTATGGACGCAAATCATCGGTAAAATTCGGTTGGCACTATCTCCTCAAATCAATCACTGGTGGCAATCTACGCTCTATGTAACGCCGCGTGGACTGACAACCGCTTCAATCCCTTACGAAACTCGCAACTTTCAAATCAGCTTTGATTTTCTCGACCATCAACTACAAATCGACACTAGCGACGGCATTACTAAAAGAATTGAACTGGCTCCTCGCTCTGTTGCAGATTTTTACCAAACGGTGCTGACCACATTGAGCAACATCGGCATCGAAGTCCGAATCTGGACGATGCCGCAAGAAGTGTCAGAACCAATCCCGTTCGATCGGGACTATCAACACGCAGCTTACGATCCGGAATATGCCCAACGGTTCTGGCGAATTCTCGTGCAAGTCGAGCGGGTCATGACCTTATTCCGTTCACAGTTTATTGGTAAATCCAGCCCTGTGCATTTCTTTTGGGGCAGTTTTGACCTGGCTGTAACTCGTTTCTCCGGTCGTCGTGCGCCAGAACATCCTGGTGGAGTTCCGAATATGGCAGATTGGGTCACACGAGAAGCCTATTCACACGAAGTCAGTAGTTGCGGCTTTTGGCCAGGGGGTGGGTCAGTTGTGGAGCCTGTTTTTTACGCTTATGCTTACCCTGCGCCGGAAGGGTTCCGTGATTACTCTGTTCAGCCTAAGGAGGCATTCTATAGCTCAGAGTTGCAAGAGTTTATCCTACCCTATGATGTAGTCAGACAAGCTGATGATCCAGATGCAATGCTCCTTGCTTTTCTCCAAAGCACCTATGAAGCAGCAGCAAATTTAGGACATTGGGATCGAGTCGCTTTGGAGCGTACCCCAACCACGTAAGGCTAACAAATTGCTGAAGCGGATGGCCTAGCGATCTTGATACGAAGTTTGAGGCGATCTGCTGCCACTTAGCTGTACTAATGCCACTTAGCTGTACTAATAATGGATGGTGTATAACCGGACAACCATTTTTGCAAACGGCAGTTATACAACGCGGTAAGCAGACAAGGAGTATACCCAAAAATGGTTAAAGGCAGGTTGGAAGCATTCAGTGATGGGGTAATTGCTATTATTATCACCATTATGGTGCTGGAGTTGAAAACACCTCATGAGTCAGATCTAGCTGCGCTACGTCCGCTGATTCCAACCTTTCTCAGCTATGTGTTGAGTTTCGTGTATGTTGGTATTTACTGGAACAATCACCATCACCTGTTTCAAGCAGTCCGACAAGTAAATGGTTCAACTTTGTGGGCGAACCTACATTTGTTGTTCTGGTTATCATTATTTCCCTTTGCCACCGCATGGATGGGTGAAAATTACTTTGCTGCGTTGCCTGTTGCGCTTTATGGTGTGGTTCTATTGTTGGCTGCGATCGCCTACTTCACTCTGACCCGAACACTTATTTTTCACCACGGTCAAGATTCCCCACTTGCGAACGCTCTTGGTCGGGATTTTAAAGGCAAGTTATCGGTATTGATTTATGCAGTTGCAATTCCACTTGCTTTTGCAACCCCTTGGCTTGCATGTGCATTGTACGTTCTGGTTGCAGTCATGTGGCTCATTCCCGATCGCCGTATTGAAAAGACGTTGAACTCATAAAGTTCCATGTTCGATTCAACAAAAACCAGCTAACAAGCCCGCTGCACCAGAACGAATCTAAATTGTCAGTGGTATGCCCAGTTTTTTTGCGTCTGGTGAGCGGTAACGTTAGGCAGCCCCTCGTGAGGAGCGCAAAGACACGGGTCATGCTCGATGAACTACCCCTCCAAGAGCTAGAAGCATGGACGTTAGCTCTCGCGAGTCGTAGGCTGGAATGCGCGCTCAATTAGTTCAAAAAGAACCTGGCATTGCTATTTGCAGACCTTGGACATCAGGTTGTCTTGGGTTCGCGCGATCGTAAATTGTTAAATTGAGTGGCATTGAGCCACCCAATTTAACTCGACTCTCATCCCCACTTGAGGCATCGGCAGTACTCGCTTACGCTTGATAAATCTGCCTTGCCTCTAATGGGGCTTTCTCGTCGGCTCTTGGTAAGGGTTCCCCCAAAAACTTCTACGCTTTCTACGCTCATCCAATTCGCTTCATCAATCGTTTTGAAGATAGAAGGCCGTTTGACTTATGCTCAAACTATGCCATGAAATGGAGATTGCGATAGCGTGAAGCGAAGCTATAGCGATAGCGAGGCACGAGCGTCGGAACGATCTCTACTCGCTGCTGCTTACAGCAGATCGCCCTTGCAAGATGCATCGAGTATTCTTTCAGGGGAAGCAATCCTGGTTTACTTATCTGAACCTATGGAGCCGAGTTCTCCCGATCGCCATCCCTCAGTGTCAACCTTAACTGATGCTGAGCTATTAGATAACCTGAAGACAAAGCAGCCAGAAGCGTTAGCGTACCTCTACGATCGCTATGGCAGTGTGGTGTATGGAGTAGCCCTGAAGACGTTGCAAAATCAGCCGGAAGCCGAAGACCTAACTCAAGAAATTTTTCTATCTCTATGGCAGCGTCCGATCGATCCGGCAAAACACGGTCATTTGCTTCGCTACCTGATTGCCATGACTCGATCGCGGGCGATTGACAAATTGCGATCGCGCAGCCGTAAGCTGAATTTGGTGCAACGTTGGGGGCAGACTGTCACGACCCAAACTCCTGCTCCTACTCCGGTTGAGCAGGCGGTTGCCGATGAGCGACAACAGCAAGTGCGGCAGGCATTGACTCAACTTTCCGAACAGCAACGGCAGGTGATCGAACTAGCCTATGATGTCGGACTGAGTCAATCGGAAATCGCCCAACAACTGAATAAGCCCCTGGGAAGTGTGAAAAGCTGGACTCGCCAGGGACTTCTGAAACTGAAGCAACTTTTACGAGATTCCATTGACTAAGGTTATGAATGAACCCCTCACCCCTGAAACAATCGAAACCTTAGCAGCAGGCTATGTCGTGGGCGACCTCGATCGGAGTGAAGTTGCGGCATTCGAGGAACTGCTGAGAGAAAATCCGGCATTGGCAGAGGAAGTTAATCAGTTGCAAGCCACCTTAAACCGAGTGGCTTATGACTTAAACAGCGTTCCCCCCCCTGCCCACCTCCGATCCGCTATCCTGACAGCGGCAACGACTCCTCAACTAACCTCCCAGCGCAAACAGCGTCAGTTCCCCTGGCGCACCGTCATCGGGAGTGTAGCAGCGCTGCTGATCCTGTATTTGGGGGTTGAGAACTATCAGTTACGGCAAGAGAGCAAGCTCGCCCAGAACATCAATACCCTGCTACAACAACCCCAGACGCAATTGTTCTCTCTCAAAGCTGTGAATACGGCAAACACTGCTACGGGTAGCTTTGTGGTGAATCTAGGGGAACGACAAGGGATTCTCGTCGTGCAAAATCTTACGCCGCCTCCAGCCAATAAAGTTTATCGACTGTGGGCAATCGCGGATGGCGAAAAGATTCCCTGTGGCACGTTCAACACTACTGCTCAGGGGAAGGTGCAGGAGAAATTCTGGATGCCTGCTGACTTTTATGACACGGGCATCTCTGGGTTATTCGTAACTTTGGAATCGTCTGAATCTAGCCGCTATCCGACGGGTCCAATGGTACTCCAAAGTGTAGCGTCCACCAAGACCTAGCCTCAGCCCCTTGACTGGCGTTTATCTAGAAAATGAGGCAGAAGGCAGAAGGCAGAGGGCAGAAGAGATAAGAATTTTCATTCCTTTGTTGTGAACGCAGCTCATTGCCTCTGTCTTGACAGTTGGGAATGGGGAATAGGGAATTGGGGAATTAGGCTTTCCTTTTTTCGATCTCTATGCGGAATTTAGCGATCGCAAAGTGAAGTAGCTTGATGTAGCTGCATTTCCACCCATTATTCCTGTAGCCCTTCAAACGTATCGGTTACTACAAGCAAGCCCCAATCGAGTCAAGAGACTTGCTGTCCGAGTTGAACAATCACGCTTTGTTGCCATGCCACCTAAAAAAAAAGAAAACGATGGATGCGGATGTGCAAGTGTTCCATTTTCATTAATCATAGTGTTGTTAGGCGTTGGTTATTGGGGTTTTACACATCTAAAGCAGCTAGATATCAGCAAGTTTCTGCCTAATCATCAACAACCAACTTCTTCTAATTTGGCTTCGGTGCCGACGCAGCGCGAACCTATTGTCAATTCTCTCGTGGAGAAAGTTATTCCGGCTGGTAAACCGACACCCAATCCAGCCGTTCCTGCATCACCTGTAACCCCCAATAAATCGCTATCCTCCCAAACTTCCTGGGAGAAAAAGGAAATCAGAGGAATTTATTTAAGCCGATATCAAGCCACTAATAATGCTGACGAACAAACGATTCGTGCACGAGTTCGTTATTACCGCGCTCAAGGAATCAATACAATAATTCAGGGGGTGTGGGGCAATGGTTGCACGATGTATAACAGCGAGGTGATGCAGCAAACATGGGGATACAAAAGTTGTCCTAACCAATTTCAAGAGCAATGGCTAGATTGGTTGATTGATGAGGCGCACAAGCAGGGAATGCAAGTCCACGCCTATTTTGAGAAGGGGATTAAACTCGATAAAGATAGTCCAATCTTTGATGAGGCGATTGCTAAACGATGGATTGTGCCTGGAGTCGATAGAACCTACCCTGGCATCGATCATTATGTACTAGATGTGGAGATTCCAGAAGTTGCTAACCTTTTCAGAAAAATTTCAGTAGAGTTCGTCCAAAAGTATCCTTCCATCGATGCAGTTCAGTGGGATGATTACCTAGGTTATTATGCTGATTTACCCGGAAAAGTCGATCGCACGACGGGTTTGACTAATTTTGTGCGGCAAATGAGAGCTGACATTAAGAACGCCAACCCCAAGGTTAGTTTCGACCTTTGCCATCATAATCCTTATTGGAGTAAACGTTATTTTGCGGCTGATTGGCAAAATTGGAATGTCGATCGCGTTTTCATTCAAACGTATAATGACGCGAATTTTAACCAAGAGCTAGATTATGCCGAAAAATATGCGGGAGTTGCTATTTCAGATCAGCATTTGTATCGCTTAAAAGAGCTGGTTAATAACCCCAAAATCAAGAGTGTTTTAGTGTTTCCCTTTTCGGGAAAACCTGAAGAGGCTGCTGCTTCGATCAAAAAGTTTACTCCAATCAGTAACTAATGCAAGAATTTAAAAGGATTCCTGCCCATCTAGCAGAGACGGATAGAACAGGATATCTGCGTCAGGCAGGGCGATCGCACTGCGTTTTCTCCTAACATGAAGTAAAACGAAGAATAAGGCAAGCTTTGAGGTTGGCTATGATTCCCATCACTCGCAAACCAGCGCTCGAACAAGTCGATCCGCCGAGATCGCCACGAGAAACATTGCCCACGATGTACGATCTACCCAGTGAGAATCCAGAGGAGCCTGGTTTGCCTGACGAGTTTCACGATCTCCAGCCTCAATTGCTCAGTCGCACTCTTCAGTTGAGTCGTTACACTCGCGATAATTGTTTTACTGCCTCTGACCTCAACCTCTACTATGATGTCAACCATCCGCTTTGGTATAAGCGTCCCGACTGGTTTTTATCGGTAGATGTGCCTCGTTTGTATGATGGCAACGATCTGCGGCGGAGTTATGTCGTCTGGCAAGAAGGCAAAAGCCCGTATGTGGCGATCGAGTTTTTGTCTCCTGGCACTGAGGTTGAAGATTTGGGACGCTTTTACAATGAAACCTCTGGAGTGGTGAATGCAGAATCAGCGACTTCAGCAGGCAATCCAATGGAAAATGCTCATGCCCCCACTGCAACGAAACCACCGACCAAGCTAGAAGTATATGAGCGATATTTGCGGATTCCTCACTACCTCGTCTATAGCCGCTATACTCAACGCTTGCGCTATTTCAAACTGGATGGGGGACAGTATCAGGAGCAGTCGCTTAGCCTAGAGAATGCGATCGCCTGGTTAGCGGATTTAGAAATTGGTTTAGGAATTTGGGAAGGTGTGTTTGAAGATGTGCCAGGTTATTGGTTGCGGTGGTGCGATGATGCGGGTAATTGGTTTTTAACCGATACGGAACAATCCGAACAACAGGCACAGCAGGAGCGAGTGGCAAGGGAACAAGCCGAGGCGCAGTTGCTACAAGCTGCCCGAAATTTATTAGCAACGGGCATGGAGATTGCACAAGTCGCTACAATACTGGGGCTATCAGAAGCGCAAGTACAGGCTGTTCAATCGTTACATTGAGCATGGAGTGTATATCTACGGCACGCTACGCGATCGCTAATTCATTACGCTACGATCGCACCAGTGAGCTTTGATTGAAGTATGGCAAAGCAGGAACAGCCCCTTACTGGAGAAGCACTAATTAAGGAAGTCTGTCGGCGGATTAGAGTTGCCCGTAGTTACTGGGATGCTCATAATAACGCTGCTTGTCGGGGAGAACGCGATCGAGCTTTAGCCCTTTACAATACGCTGACCAAAGAACAAAAAGACAAGATTCCGCAGCAGTTACGGGTGTGGCTTCGCTACCGCAGTGAAAAATACTTTGGGCCACACCGAACACCGCCCAAGTCAAAACGAAAGTCGAAATAATACTTTCCTCGCATCATTTTGAACTGCAATCAACTATGAAACCAAAGGCTTACCTGAAGTGAGGGAGCGATTGTACTAAACGCTTACATCAGTTACAACATCTGTAATAAGCTTAATGAGTCGCTGATCGCCTCTCTGACAGTGAAAATGTAGCATTCGGAATACAGCCGCTTTTAAAAACGCTCGATCCTCAAATCCCAAGGACTCATGGTACATTGCATAGCCTTCAATTGCATCTACCAATTCTTGGTCAGAATTAGGGATATTCCTCCGTGGGTGACGGCACCAAGAACGGAAGCCATTAAGCCAACTATTAAATGCTTCATCTAACACATCTCTTTCATATCGTTGTCTGATGTGGAACACATCATCCCAGGTAGTCACTTCTTCAGAGTTAGAGCCAAAGTCAATTTCCCATTTTGGCAGCGGTTCTCCAGTTTTTCCGATTGTCCCAGCAAAAGGCTGGCTGTTATTCAGGGAAATCGTAATTGTTCCGTGGTTATAAGGATCAAATGACTTACGCCGAGTACCATCATCTCTTTTAAGGATATCCTTAGCCAGCTTATAGCGCGAATTGCATTTATTTCCCATTGGAACAAGGTTACGCAAATTTGCAGCCGCGAAGGGATATTTATGTTCTGGGAGATAATGATCCAACGCTTCGCGAGGTGCATCTGGTGCATCGAAGTATTCACATCCACAGAAGGGGCATGTGTGATAAGAAGCCGCATCATAAATTAATTTGTAGTGCTGATTACGAATTTCTAGATCTGTAAGGAGTTCAAACGCAGATTCAAACAGAATTTTGACTGGCTTATGAATACTTTTTGGTAAGTCAGTAATAGCTTCACATGTACAATCACCAGATAAGAGCAGAGCAATATTATTTTGATCATTGAATGCTTGTAAAATCCTATTTCGTTCGGGAGCAGTAAGTTTTTTTATTGATGTTTGATAGTTGTTCAACTTATCCCCTAGACTTAGTCTTTTGGGATTAGACTTTTCCGATATTTTCAAGCGACGTTGTAGTCTGCTTCGATATGGTTCTGAAATAATTTCAGTCCAACATGCCAATGTGTTTCCACTTGCTAAATTGTTGTGGATTGCTTGTAAAATTTGACCGAGACATTCGTGAAGCCAATT
>DATNPC010000923.1:0-14846 GCA_036703375.1 Allocoleopsis sp. | reverse complement strand
TCAAGCTGACCGACGGGAAAATTGAAAATTTTCCCCGTGGCTTGCAGCTGTCTGAGGCATGTTTCTAAATCGGCTTTTAGTCCTAAGGCGCTTTGATATCGCTCTTCAGCCGTCTTTGCTAATAATTTCATCACAATATCTGAAACCGCTTGGGGAACCTTTTGCTCGATTTCGCTCGGTGGCACTGATGTTTTAGCAATATGACAATGCACTAATTCCAGGAGGTCAGTAGATGGAAAGGGTAGCTGTCCCGTCAGCATTTCATACAAAGTGATGCCCAAAGAATAAAAGTCACTTCGGTAGTCAATCGAACGATTCATTCTCCCGGTTTGTTCCGGCGACATATAAGCGAGAGTGCCTTCAAGCCAGTTGAGATTAGCGATTGTCTGATTTTCTTTCGACAGTTGCGATGCGATGCTAAAATCTATGATTTTTACTTGGTTGATTTGGGCATTAAAGAGAATGTTATGGGGCTTAATATCTTTATGAATAATATTGTTTTCGTGGAGCTGACCGAGGATTTCAGCTAGCTGAATCGCGATGTGCAGAAACTGGCTTAACTCGAATTTTTGAGTAGCGATCGCATTTTTTAGAGTTTCTCCGCCAAAATCAGATAAGATGAGCGCCAGACCGTTTTGATAGCTCTCTAACCCTAGCGGTTGGGCAATTCCTTCTATCTTCAAAGCTTGGAGAATTTTATATTCATGCCTTAATCGGGTAAACTGTTCTATAGTTGAATACTCCGCTTTAAAAGTTTTAATAATCACCGAGGTTTGGTCTGATGCCCGCGACGCACGATAAACAAGGGTGGTCGCACTTTCATAAAGAACTTCAATCGGGTTGTAACCCGCAAGGGTGATACTCATGTTCGCGTTCTCGTTTGTGTGACATTGATAGGTGAGTAAATGGCTATCCCCTATCCTCCATTGACCTAACAAGGGAGAATTAGAGGGATCAGTATTTTTTAGTTGCTTGAGTCCGAAGCCGGACTGATTGCTCCTTTTTTTAGATAAACCGCTCCAGGCACTCCAGATCGCAGAGAAGATAAAGAGAGATAAAGGGTTATAGGAGGCGAATTGGGTATAAGTTATTTCTGAAGCTTCTTGAGCTGAAATAGAGCATCATTGTAACCGCCAATTCTGCCATTATTGAGGAATAGTTTAGCCGCTTCCTGAAAATCTGCGATCGCATCCGTCTTATTCCCCAGTTCTACATTCGTGAATCCTCGTCCATAGTAAGCAAAGGCATTTTTAGGATTGAGCCGAATCGCATCGGTATAATCTTTCAATGCTCCTTGTTGGTCTTTTAAGTCTCGGCGGGCATCGGCTCGGTTACTATAAGCAATGCTATTGTTGGGATTCATCCGAATGGCTTGGGTGTAATCTTCCAGCGCACCTTGTTTATCTCCCAGCGCTCGCCGAATGTCTCCCCGGTTCGTATAAGCAGTGTCATTGTTGGGATTGAGGCGAATGGCTTGGCTGCAATCTTGCAGACCGTTGTTATAATCTTTGAGATTGAAGTAAGCAATGCATCGATTGTTGTAAGCGGTATCCTTATTGGGATTGAGGGTAATCGACTGGGTACAATCTGCGATCGCATCTCGATATGCTTCTAAATTCAACCGCGCACTACACCGATTCGTGTAAGCCTCAGCATTCTTAGGATCGAGTGCAATTGACTGATTGTAATCCTCTACGGCACCCGAATAATCGCCCAAGAGAAATCTGGCTCTCCCTCGACTGTAATACGTATTGGCATCCTTCGAGTCTAACTCCAACGCCTGGGTGTAGTCGGCCATCGCATTTTGCTTGTCCCCCATCGCAGAATAAGCTAGCCCTCGCGACGAGTAGGCCTCTGCATTTTTGGGATCGAACCGAATCGTCTGAGTTAAGTCTTCAATCGCTGCTTTGAAGTTTCCTAACTCATAATTCGTGACAGCTCGTTTGTAATAGGTGTCAGGGTCGTTCGGTTGGAGTCGCAGAGCCTGGTTCAAATCGGCAATAGCACCCTTCCAATCTTCCACATCGTAGCGAACCAAAGCTCGATTGTAGTAAGCTTCGGCATTTTTCGGGTCAAGCCGAATCACCTGAGTGTAGTCATCGATGGCGGCCTTATACGTTCCCTGCGTATAGTAAGCGTTCCCCCGGTTGCCATAGGCTAACGGATCGTTAGGATCGAGTTGAATCGCACGATTAAAATTTTCGATAGCGCCTTTTCGATCCCCCTTCGCCAGTTTTTCCATCCCTTGGTTATAGAATGCTTTGGCTTTTGTCTGTGCTTGAGCGTGAAACAGTAGTATCAGCCCCAGAACAACAGCTAAAATCGCTCCGCCAGCGAGCATAATCCAAAGTAGTTTCCGAGACGAGCGTTGAGGAGGAGTTTCCGAAGAGTTAACCGCCGTCGATGGGCCAAAGTTCTCAAAATTAATCTCCCTGGGTGGGGAAGGCGCTGGCTTCGGAGGCTGTACCGGCAAGACTTCTGGTGTTGGTCCGAGCATCTCTAACATCGCTTGCAAGCGGAGAACCCCTTGGTCTTCAGCCGGAAGTTGACCGGGTTGTGCAGGTGGATTTAACGGATGCCCAGGAACGCATTCTTCAACCAGATAGAACTTCTGGTCTTCTACAAAATAATCTAAGATTTCGGGGCTATGATGATGCTGAGTCAGGCGTTCTAGAACTTCTGGTTTGCGATCGAGGAGAAATTGAACGCGAGTGAGAGCGGATGAATTTTTCCGGGGAAGCTTCACTTGCCTGATGACGCAAACCGGAAAATCTGGATAATGATTATCTGCTGCCAGATAAATTAGTCCCGAAGTACCTGAACCTAAAACTCTTACGATGCGATAACGCTTATTTAAAACCTGATTAATCATGCCTTCACAGCACCCCCGCCCATTGTAAGCGATCGCGCGGAACCTGTGCGCTCGGGCTAGCGCTCCGTCTTTTTGATTACATCACAAGAGAACTCCGTTGGAAAGCCCTTATCTCAAAGAGTGACTTAAGCGAAAAGTAGTCGTTGTTTGCAAAAACCAAGATTGGGGGGGTCTCCCCCCAAACCCCCCACTGGGGGACGGGTGCCTCCCCCAGACCCCCTGCACAAGGGTTGATGAGTTCTGATGAGATTCTTTAAGTCGAATGTCGCTGACTTAAGAGCCTTGACATAAATTTTACCCGTCAAAGCGTAAGCTTTCGCTTACTAGATAACCCTTTTAACCCGTTTTAACGGGTTTTAGCTTTTAGCCCGAACTTTAGTTCAGGGCTTAAGTCAGTGCTATTCAAGCTAAAACATGATGTAGATTTACCACATCTCCAACGATCGCGATCGCGGGTGCTTCAAAGTGAGCGGCTTCGACCTGCGCGACAATTGTCCCCAACGTGCCAATTAATTCTTCCTGGTCGGGTCGCGTTCCCCAGCGAATCAAGGCTACCGGCGTCTGCTCGGTTAATCCAGCCTGACCTAGTTCGCTCACGATATAGGAGAGATTGTGAAGACCCATATAAATAACGATAGTTTCTGAACCCTGAGCGAGCGCAGTCCAATTCACTTTCGGTCGATACTTTCCTGCCGACTCGTGACCCGTCACAAATGTCACCGAAGAACTATAATTCCGGTGAGTTAAAGGAATTCCGGCATAAGCGGGTGCGGCAATTCCAGAGGTAACTCCCGGCACTACTTCCACGGATACGCCAGCACGCACTAAGTCTTCCATTTCCTCACCGCCGCGACCAAACACAAACGGGTCGCCGCCTTTGAGGCGCACGACTATCGCATGAGTTTGTGCCTTATCAATCAATAGCTGAGTCGTCTCTTCCTGCACCTTAGAATGACGCCCCCGACGCTTGCCCGCATTAATCTGCTCGGCTTGGGGATTAATCATCGCTAAAATTTGAGGACTGACCAAGGCGTCGTAAATGACGACATCTGCACATTCCAACAGTCCCTTACCTTTGAGTGTCAGCAGTCCAGGGTCTCCTGGCCCTGCACCGACGAGATACACTTTACCCAAACACTTTTTCCCTGCTTCCACTACGTCCTCTAGCCTAGAGTTATTCATTGCTCGATCAAATCCACTATTAAATCCGCTAACTGAGTGCTGGCACCAATCGGTTCGGTAAGTTTCAACTCTACTGTAGGCAACTGTGCTTGTAGACTCGAAACGGTTTGCGCGATCGCATCCGTAATGCCCCCAGAAAAGAGAAAATAAGGCAAAATCCCAATCTGCTTACAGCCTGCCGCCGCTAAAGTTGTAATCTGCTCCTCTAACGTTGGCTGCATCGACCAGTAAGCCACTTCAGCCCCTAATTGGCGAGCTACAGCCTCCACCGACTCATTCCCTCCAGAACGGCGCGTCCCGTGAGAAAGCAAAATCTTAGCATTAGCGTCTACCGTTGCTAGCTGACTTGCCAGCATCCTGGCTAAACCCGGATGGCTTCCCAAATAAGGGCGATGCTTCAGGACTACAGCTCGATCTAAACTCTGATTTGCCAGTGCCACTTCTTGGGGAATATCGTCCCTCACATGCACTCCTGGCAAGAGAAAAATAGGCAATAACTGAAGTTGGTTACAGCCAGCTTCTCGCACTCGACTCGCGAATTGCCAGATTTGCTCGTGTAAGGGAATGGGGGCTAACTCTAATGTTGCTGTTCCCACTAATGGATAGCGAGCGCGGCTTACCACTCTCGCTGGCGCTGTTTTTCCCTCCGCCTGTAGGGCTTCCCAATCAGAAGTATATGGCAACAACGAGGCGCGATCGCGATCGGCGTTCAGCCTCCACTTAGCATCCCGTTCTCCCAATTGAGTGCGTACCAAATTAGTCAACTGTTCCATCGCCCGTTGCGGACGAGGATCGCGACTTCCGTGAGAGATTAATAAATAAGCAGATGACAATAGCAACAGCAGATTTCAACACGTTTATTCACTTCGTAAATAATTGTATCGCTTTCTACCCCACGCTTTTGTATCAACTGCTTCTAACTGAAGCCTAAACACAAAAAAACAGGAAATAAAAATTCCCTGTTTCCCGACTTTTCTATTTGGCTTTATCAGTTAGAAGACTTCTGCATTTCCTGTGAAGGATTGGCAATGTACTTGAAATTTGGCTCCGAGTTCCAAGGACCGCGCTCATCTGAACCGCTATTCTTTGGAGAGAGGGATTCGCCCTGACCGTCACTAGACAAATTGAAGTAAAGATCGACGGTTTGATCCGGCTGAATATTGCCAAAGAAGGGGTCAGTTAGCTTACCGAGAGAGTCCAATGCTTTCATAAACATTTGGGTATGAGAAATCTCACGGGTTAAGAGGAAAACAAGAGTATCTTTGGTACCCTGATCCGGAGCCATTTTGATGAGTTCTTCGTAAGTCTGACGTGCCCCAGCTTCTGCACCAACATCAGCCCGCAAGTCTCGTACAATGTCACCACCTTCACGAATGTAATTGGCAGTCCACGCATTTCCCTGAGAATCTAGAAAGTGAGGACCTACACCTCGCAGGGCAAACAACGTGCTTCTGTAAGCCTCAGTTTGATCGGTATTTTTAGTATGATTTTCGATCAGCCTACCAACCACTTCTAAATGGCTAAATTCTTCAATTGCGATATCTTGCAACATATCCCGGATACCAGGATTTTCGCAATGAAATGACTGCACCCAGTATTGTAAAGCCGCTGTAAGTTCTCCGGTTGCTCCACCAAATTGCTCTAGCAACAGTTGTGCAAAACGGGGATTGGGTTCATCAACCTTCACCGGATGCATGATTAGTTTTTTGTGAAAAAACACGGGTAAATCCCTCCTTAGATTTCGCTGAGATAAATGTCTCTAATTTTTGAAAAGATTTATTGGAGCTAAATTTTTAGCATTCACAAATTTACATAGTCACCAGCTTAGATCGGACGACTAACCCTAACCTGTCTCATCAGACAGAGTTGACGATCTGAAGTCTATGACTAAAGGGTGATATTCTAAGCAACTAGGCAGTCAACTCATCAATAAAATAGTTTCAGCAGAAATCGAGCAGGGCTATAGATTGTGAAAACTGCTCACTGGTCACTGGTCACTGGTCACTGGTCACTGTTCACTGCTCACTGGTCACTGTTCACTGTTAATTGATGCCGCATTGTTCCAGTTTCGTGGCCAAAACACCAGCGTGACGCCACCAGTAATAGCCACCTACCCAGCGACGCGAGGGGAGATGCCCTAGAGGCGCTCTCAAATTGAACTTCAACATAGATTCGAGAACGAGAGGGTTGTGGATGGGCCAACCAACGCGATCGCAAAAACTGGGATAATCTTCTCCAGCATCATGAAAAATCCGTTTCTGGACGCTAAAACCAAAGCGTCCGCCGCTGTGCTTCAGCCAAAGTCGGTCAATGGTGAGCAAGTCCTCGCAAGGCAATCGTTCGATATCGCCATTTTTGAGGTAGTAACCGGGTGGCTGTCCTATAGCTTGACACAACACATCCCACGTCTGTTGGTCTGCCTCTTTCCATTTCTTGCGTTGTAGCAAATTTTGGAGTTTAGTATAGTCAACACCAACTTCTGACGCCAAATCTCGACTGGCGGTTCGGCGCATCGGCGTTCTCGTTGCTACGGGTGTTGAGTTTAGGTCTTGCAAGACGGCATCAGCTGATTGGTAACGATTTTTGACTGTACCTTGCAGTAACTTATCGAGAATGTTGCCAAGGCGATTGCTCACCTGTTTCTGTAGGGGCAAAAAGTCCCGCCACATCCAGCAATCATTCATCGAATCAAACATATCGAAGGGTGACACTTCCGTCAGCAGGTGTATGCACGTAACACCCAAACTATAAAGGTCAGTGGCAGGGAATGCTTTTCCTTTAATTTGTTCGGGTGCCATATACTCTGGACTACCGACAATCGTGCCAGTGTGTAATAGTGCCGTGTTAGTAATTAACTTGGCAACGCCAAAATCAATTAAAATCAACTTTCCATCAGGTTCGCGGCGGATAATATTCGCAGGTTTAATGTCGCGATGAATGACTTGGTGAGTATGGACATATTGCAGAACCGGCAACAAGTCTTGTAGTAATGCTAAAATCTGCGCCTCGTTATAAACACCGTTTTGCTGCAACTCTTGCATCAGCGTTTTTCCCGGAATCAACTCTTGCACGAGATAAAGCTGCCGGTTCTGTTCAAAGTGCGCTAGTAAGTTAGGAATTTGAGGATGCTTGCCCAGTTCATCCAAGCGAGTAGCTTCTTGGTGAAAGAGTTCAGCCGCTTTTCTCGCCACTAAACTACTTGCACCCTGGATGTAAAATTGCTTAATGACGCAGCGAGGTTTGGACGGAATGTCTTCATCAACCGCCAAAAAGGTTCGCCCAAATCCACCGCTACCAATCGGTTGAAGGGGGCGATATCGTTCCTTGAGCCATAGTTTAGAGCCGCAACTGAGACAATATTGAGCCGAGTCTAAATTGTGAGGAGCAAGACATCCAGGAGTGATACAGTAGCTCATTACTAGGTTTTTAGAACTTGGGAGTCATTACAAACAGTGAGCAGTGAACAGTGACCAGTGACCAGTGACCAGGTAAAGTGTAGGGATTGAATCCCAACTCAATTGAGCAGTTCTTCCCGTGTGTCAAGTCTGCTCCCTTATATTTTCATCCTGCTCTAGCCTGTAGTCCTCAGTATCACCGCTGATTTGCCCGATTTGTATCAAAGTTGCGATTGGTCTTACTGCTTATCGGCTTGGTAAATGTAAAACTTGTGCAACACTCCTATTGTCTCAAAGTGATAGGCAGGCACGAAGGGCCCAATATTTAAGTCAGTACGATAAACACTGAACAGGATAAAGTTTTGACGCTCAGTGGTCTGAGAAATAATTTGCTGAAGTTGGGGACGTGCTGTGTCAACGAGTACTTTGCATTGACGCCGAAGAAAACCTTCAAAGGCTTTTGGTGCTTGCGTACAGGCTTCGTCTTTAAGATAGGTGGTCAACTTCTCAACCGCATATTCCTGGTAGGTATCCTGACTGGGATTAGTCAATGCCATTGCAGCGCCCAGCCCCGCCAGCGCCACCCCACCCATCGCTGTTGCAACAATTTGTAAGCCTTTCATGTAATCTGGATAACCCTATGCTTGCTATGACTACATCCTCGGACATTAGAGTTCCGTTGGGTGAAAAACATCGACCAGATTAATCAGGTACATGCTATACTGAACAACGGAATGGCGAGCGTAGCCAAGTGGTTAAGGCAGTGGATTGTGGTTCCACCATTCGTGGGTTCGAGTCCCATCGTTCGCCCTCAAGTGTGCAGTGAGTAATAAATTGTCACGGCTGCAAGCAGCACCGAAAAACCGCGATCGCTCAATTGGATAACCCCGATTAGCTTTGGAGCGTTATATTTTGCTTCTGGTGGTGGATACAGTATGGCTACAGTGTATCGGCTTCCAATTGAGTGAAAATTAAATTAATATTAAGCTTACTTTCACTTCAATTTAATTTGTCCGGTTGTTCGGGATTCATTGCGATGGACATGCCCATGAAGTCGTCAACCGGGCTTGAGAACCCATGAAATTCAAACCAATTGCTCACGTCATCTATGACCTTGACGGCTTACTCCTCGATACAGAACCCATTCACGCGTTGCTGATTGAAAAAGTCGTCAGCCGTTATGGAAAGGTTTTCGATCGCGCGCTGCAATCTAAATTTTCAGGCAGAACGGCTTTAGATTCAGCAAAGATCGTGGTTGAACTCCTGGAACTGCCCATTACGGCTGAAGTTCTGTTAGAGGAAAGAGAACTCTTTTTACCTCAGCTTTTGCCCCAAGCTCAGCCTCTTCCGGGTGTGGTGCGTCTGATTCAACATCTCCACCAGCATCAAATTCCTCAAGCAGTTGCATCGAGTTCTTCACAGCGATCGTTTCGTCTAAAAACCCAATATCATCAAGCTTGGTTTGATTTATTGGATTGTATTGTCCTAGGAGATGACCCTGCCCTAGAGCGAGGTAAACCAGCACCGGATATTTTCTTACTAGCGGCGGAACGTTTGGGAGCAATTCCCGAACACTGTCTGGTGTTTGAAGACTCGCTGGCTGGAATGGAGGCAGCACTTGCGGCTGGGATGTCAGTCGTTGCTGTTCCTAACCCAGACGTAGATCGGCAATTGTATCGACAAGCTCACCAAATTCTCAACTCCTTAACAGAATTTGAACCCCAGTTGTGGGGATTGCCTGCGTTTGTGGAACTGGCAGAACTCTTATGATTTGAAACGTTGTCTAAACTAGCGAGAAAGAACGATATAGCACTTTGCCAATTCGCTCCGAACGGGCAACCAGATGAATGGTGCGAGAGTGACCAAAATCTGTAACCGCGATCGCTGATAAAGATAGATGTCCGATGCGATCGGCGATCGTTTGCGGTACGAATGTAATACCCACTCCAACAGCAACAAAACTCAGAATCGATTCGCCAAAGGCAACTTCCGAATCAATTTTGGCTTCAAATCCCCGTTCCTGGTAAGCACGGGTAATACTCTGGCGTACATCACAATTGGGTGGATAAACAACCAAAGGCTCATCTTTAATCTCCTCAAGACAAATAGAATGATGCTGGCTCAAACGATGAGTCTTAGGCAAGATAGCATAGAACGGTTCGCTAAACACTGGAAGACTCCAGAAAAAGCTTTCTACCGTCCCTACTTCCATTAGCACAGCATCTACTGTACCAGACTTTAAACATTCCAGAATTTCCTCAGAGCTATGGGCAACCTGAATCGTAACCTCAATTCCTGTTTTACGGAGATTTAGAATTCTAGGTGGTAAATAGTAAGTTGCCAGACTCGGTAATGTGCCTAGCCTGATACGTTTAGGTTCATAAAAGTTTTCTAGCTCGTGACGAATCGAACGTAATTCTGACAGCACGGCTTGAATTCGCTCCCAGAAAAAAACTCCTGCCTCTGTCAATTCCATTCCTGAAGACGTTCGCTGAAACAAACTTACTTTCAGTTCTTCTTCCAATTTCTTAATTTGTTTACTAGCAGCAGGCTGGGAGATATTGAGGTGTTCGCTTGCTTTAGAAAGGCTTTTGCACTTGACAACTTCAGCAAAACATTCTAGCCACTCGATATCCATTGATTTTCTAAGTAAGCTCAGCGTCTCAATTAGTTATAACGGTTGGTTATATCGATAAAACATAATCGATACGACAATTCTCGTCAAGTTAGTTAATCTTAAATCATGAAATTTATTTCAATCATTGTGAGGTCAAGATGAAGCCAGGATTAGTACTGATTGACATCCAAAATGACTACTTTCCAGGAGGAAAATTTGAACTAGAAGGAAGTATAGAAGCCAGCATAAAAACCCAAAAATTACTGGCTTTCTTTCGTCAGAACCAGTTTTCTATCTTCCATGTTCAACATATCTCTATTCGTCAGGGCGCTAAGTTCTTCTTCCCTAATACAGAAGGTGTAAAGATTCATTCTCACGTTCAGCCCTATGCTGATGAATTGGTCATTTCAAAGCATCATCCCAATAGCTTTAGGGACTCATTGCTAAAATTCCATCTGCAACAGGCTAATATCAATCATCTGGTGATTTGCGGCATGATGACTCATATGGCAGTAGATGCAACGGTGAGAGCTGCCTACGATGAAGGATTTAAGTCTACGGTTATCGCTGATGCCTGCGCGACCAAATCTCTTGCCTTCAGAGATATGACTGTTCTCGCAGCACAGGTACATGCAGCTTCCTTAGCGACTTTAAGTTATCTCTATGCCACAGTGCAGACAGCAGATGAATTTATCGCAGCATATCTTGAATATCGTGAAGTAGCACGCCCAGCATCCCCTACTTAATTATTAGCTGTTCATTGTAGGGTGTGGTAGCGATCGCAAACGCACCCTATGACACTTAACTCAGGATTGACTGTTATCAAAATAGAGCGAAATTCAGATTCAATCCAGCTCCAAAGACAAAACCGTTAAAATCAATTTCTGAAGCCGAGGAATCACCAAAGCTACGTCCGCCAAATACATATAATTGGCTGTTGGGAGACATAGTGTACGTGATACGACCAATTAACTGATGGTATTGGTCGAGTCGATCGCGTTGGGTAAAATCTGCGATGGAAAATTCGTAATCGAGAGACGCTTGGAGCGAGGAGGAGATGTCATAATCCAACGAGGCCCCCAGATAGTTGATTGCCTGAGAGCGGTTGCTTGGATCGGCAAAACTGAGGCGAAATTGATAATAGGTATCTAAATTTAACCGCTTCGCTAACGAATCTCTGCGCCCCAGTGCTAGATACAGAGAATGATCGTTGAGAAAGCGATCGCCTTGTTTTTTATCAAATAGCTGGCGATTAATCCAACCCACTTCACCATAAGTACGCCGATCAATCTGCTGATGCACTCCTGCATCAAACCTCAGCTCATTGTAATCATATTGAGATTCATTTCCATAACGGATTAAATTGCCACCAACTCCGGCAAACAAAGTAGTTTTGGGGCCGAGGGAGGGCGCAGCTACCAGCCGCAATCCTGTTGTGAACAGCCCATCATCGATGGGATCGACTCCTGAAAACAAGTTATTGCTTCTGAAATAACCAAATCTGCCCTGCAAGTACACCGTCGGTTGAGATGGTGGAGGTGGTGCTGGTAACTCCCTAAGGCGTAAATTTCCCAATTCTGGGTCTGCGCCTTCTGTGGACGCCTTAAGCCGTAAATTTCCGAGTTCCGGGTCTTCCGCTGGTGTTGACTGGCCTGAACTATTGTCCCTAGGTGCAGTCTCAGACTCAGGAGTAGATGGAAGTTGACTCCTACTACTTAAAGGAAGGGCATTCTCCGGTTGAGGAGTAGAAAGGGGTAAGGATGCCGGAGTGTTTGAACGCAAAAGGGGAAGAGTCGCAGAGGCATCAAGCTGAGAAGACTGCTGTCCATATACTGAAGAAGACTGCTCCTCTTGAACCGTTCCACCCTCCGTTACTTCGCTCTCAAAGCTGCTCTGACTTGCCTGTTGTACTTGCGGTTGAACCTTGATTAATGCAGCTAGTGACGTAGGAGTACACGACTGCTTTTGCTGGTTAGTGGCTATCTGCTGTGTTGTGCTTTGAGGAATTGGAGTTGAAGCTAGCTGGCTTGGAAGGTTTTGCGTGCGATCGCATCCTAAAGAACTAAACTCTTGTTGCAGATTATTCTCAACTGTTACTTGTGCTGGCTCTCCTGTACTCGGTTGGATATCATCCACAAGGTCTTGAGACGTAGAGGCGACGCCTGTACTGTTAGGTGGGTCAACTTTAGAACCGGCACGAACCACAGCTCCTATCCTGGATGCTGACCAGCTCGGCTCGCTTAATGTAAGGCAGCTCCAGAAAACTAGACCTCCCAAAATTTTTAAGTGCGGTTTCTGGCATTGTTGCCGCAAAAAACTATAGGGAGATTGAAGCTGAGCAAATCTATATCTGCTGGGAGTTCGGCGAGAATACATGATCGAAGCACTTCAAAACGTGTCAGTACAATGGTGATAGCTAAGTAGAGCTTACGCGAGAAATTTGGCTGTACCAGGGAACTATGACGATAAATTGACAGTCATTATCAACATCAGACATTCAGTCTTGTAATTTTTTGACTAAAAGGATTGAGGTAAGCAGCTAAATTAACACCTCGCAGCACGGTTCTACTCTTTTACAGTGGATTTCCATAATGCTCCGTAACATCGCACTAACACTTACTGTCACTCTCTGGGGTTTGAGTTCGTTACTGGTGCCTTCCGAAGCACTGGCCCAAACGCCATTATCTCGTGCAGTCCTTCAGTCTCTCAAGAATCGAGTGCAGTTGATTCCCAAAAGTCAGCAAGCTCGTCCTGCACGCGTTTCTGATACGATGTCTCCAGGTGACGCGTTAGCGACGGCTAAGGCATCAGCCGCCCAGCTACGCTTTAATGACGGCTCTTTAGCTCGCCTAGGCGAACAAGCCGCCTTCAAGTTTGTCCCCGGAACCCGTACCTTTCAACTCTCCAATGGTACCGCCCTAGTCTTAATTCCTCCGGGTCAGGGAACGACGAATGTGCGAACACCTAACGCAGCAGCAGGAATTCGGGGGTCAGCGTTGTTTGTACGGTACGATCCTGAAACGGAAACCACTCTAGTAGGAGCGCTCACGGATAGCGGGATACAGGTCTTCAATAAAGATTCCTCGCAACACCAAGTATTAAAACCCGGCAACATGGCAGTTATCGTCAAAGATCGAATAGCGCGGGTGTATGAATTTGACCTCGATACGTTCTATCGAACCAGTGAGTTAGTCCAAGGACTGAATCTAACTCAAACAGCACCAGCAGACAATTCAGATGAAGCGATCGCTCGCGTCCGTGCTGAAACGGCCCAAGCTCTTAAAGCACAGCAGCCTGTTACTGGCGAAAATGTGATTGAAAATCCTAGCTTTGTTCAGCTATCTGCTAATAGATCAAATTCATCAGGAGATTTTCCCAGGACTGACATCAGCGTCGTTAATGGTAATCCAGCATTTCAGGAACCGAATTTTGGCGACTTCGGAAACACGACAAATGTCAGGTCATTGTTGGAAGGGGGAGAGATTTTGAATACTCAATCCCGTCCTCAAGTCCCCGGTCAAGGTAATGGCAATGGGGGCAACTTCCCCGGCCAAGGCAATGGCAATGGAGGTAACTTCCCTGGCCAAGGCAATGGCAATGGAGGTAACTTCCCCGGCCAAGGCAATGGCAATGGGGGCAACTTCCCCGGTCAAGGCAATGGTAATGGGGGCAACTTCCCCGGCCAAGGTAATGGCAATGGTGGAGTCTTCCCCGGTCAAGGCAATGGCAATGGGGGTAATTTCCCCGGTCAAGGTAATGGCAATGGGGGCAACTAAACGATCGCTCAGTAGGTTGGCGAATTCCTATAGCGGCTCTCAGTTGAATAGACTATGCAGTAGGGGTTCTCGCATGCAAGAGTTTCTAAAAACAACCTGTGTTCGACTCATTTGAGATCCGCTATAAGGTAAAGAATTCCATGAACTACTCACTGTTCACTACTCACTGAAGATGATTCTGGCCAAGGTCGTGTAGCATCCTGAACATCTGAGGCAGCATCTGATTCCAACCAAGGTTTTGTCACATCATCAACCTCTGATGAAGCTGATGATTCTGGCCAAGGGATTGTAGAATCCTGAGTCTCTGCTGAAGTGCCTGATTCCGACCAAGAGATTGTAAAGTCCTGAGTCTCTGACACAGACGAGGAGTTAGAATGCCTATCTTCAATCGCCACGGAACTCACAGAGCGATCGACTGGTTGCTCTTTAATTAAGGGTTTGAGCGCCTCTAACACCTCTGTTGCAGACTGATAGCGATCGCGATAATTACAACGAACCATTTTGTTTAAAATCGCTGCCAACTCAGGACTGACTTGTGCTTTGTCCTCCCAAATCACATCTCCCGTTTCCTTGTTTTCCGGCAACTGGGCGGGATGGGTTAAGGTCAGCGCTTGAATGGCAATCATGCCTACAGCATAAAGGTCGCTGTTGAATCTGGGATTACCTGCCGATTGTTCCCAAGGCATGTAGCCTTTGGTCCCAATACCGACGGTTAATTGCGTTGGGTCTTTTTCCTCGCTCAAGTGAGCGCCGATTTCTTTAACCGCTCCAAAATCAATTAAAACTAACTTTCCATCCGATTTCCGGCGAATGATGTTGTCTGGTTTAATATCGCGGTGGATGACATATTGAGAGTGGACGAATTCTAATAGCTTTAATAGTTCTTGTAAGGTGTCAATGACCTTCTCTTCCGACATTGGCACCATCAACGGCAACTCATGGGTAAAAGGACGACCGACAATTAACTCTTCAACCAGAAAAAATTGATCGCCTTCTGCAAAATA